>JALWEA010000331.1 GCA_027039465.1 Calditrichia bacterium
GAACTGCTTTCCGGTTCATGGCGTTACACCATGAACGCCGCCACGATGTTAGGACAGTCCAAGACGGCCTATCAAAGTGAAATTGACGCGGTTGCCGAGTTAGCCGATTTTTGGCGGTTTAATACCTATTACATGACTCAACTAATGGGCGAGCAGCCCAACTCTCCAAAAGGATTTTGGAACCGCATGGAATATCGTCCGCTGGAGGGTTTTATTTTTGCCGTAACGCCGTTTAATTTTACTTCCATTGCCGGGAATTTGCCGACGGCTCCGGCCATCGTCGGAAACGTTGTTTTGTGGAAACCCGCTTCCACGGCCGTTTATTCGGCTTATTTCATCATGCAGCTTTTGAAAGAGGCCGGATTACCGGACGGCGTTATTAACTTTGTGCCCGGTACGGGCGCGCAGGTCGGCAATCCGGTTTTGGAAAGCGAACACTTGGCCGGTATTCATTTCACCGGATCGACCAATACCTTTCAGGCCATGTGGCGCAAGGTCGGCGAGAATATTCAAAAGATGAAATATTATCCGCGCATTGTGGGTGAAACCGGCGGTAAAGATTTTATTTTTGTACACAATTCGGCTAAAGTAAAACCGTTGGTCGTGGCTGCCATTCGCGGCGCTTTTGAATATCAGGGTCAAAAATGTTCGGCCGCTTCCAGATTGTACATACCCAAATCACTCTGGCCGGAATTCAAGGAATTGTACGTTGCGGAAGTTAAGAAAATCCGTATGGGCGAACCCAACGACTTCCGTAATTTCATGACGGCTGTTATTGATAAAGCGGCCTTTGAGAATATTGTTTCCTACATTGAATATGCCAAAAAATCGGATGAAGCCGAAATCATTACCGGCGGCGGTTATGATGATTCCAAAGGATACTTCATTGAACCGACAACGATTGTAACGACCAATCCCAAATTCAAGACCATGCAGGAAGAAATCTTCGGGCCGGTGCTTTCCGTTTATGTTTACGATGACGACAAATTTGAAGAAACCCTTGATCTGTGCGACAACACTTCGCCTTACGGCTTGACCGGCGCTATTTGGGCGCAGGATCGCGAGGCGTTGCGCATCATGTCCGATCGTTTGCGTCAGGCTGCCGGAAACTTTTACATCAACGACAAACCGACGGCTGCGGTGGTTGGCCAGCAACCGTTCGGCGGAAGCCGTGCTTCGGGTACCAATGACAAGGCCGGAAGTGCCTTGAATATGTTGCGCTGGATGAGTGTCCGATCGATTAAGGAGACCTTTGAACCGCCCGAAGATTGGACGTATCCTTTTATGAAGGAAAAATAAAATAAGAAATTCAGGGCTCTTCGGAGCCCTTTATTATTTAGGTTCGTTCGTTATGAACTGTTGGGAAACCTCGGAAAAATCGGTTCTATAAATTTATGTTGAATAAACAGATGGAAAGGTTTTTAGAATTTAATCTATATAGGCATTTTAGTTTGCTTGCTAATTTTGCCGGAGATATTTTGTGAACCCGATATTTTTGCGTTTCAATAGAAAGTTGACGGGATCAAATCGGATATGAGTTCAATTGTCCCGTTCGGGACAAGATTTTTACGGGGATATTTTAATCCCATACTTGAAAGTATGGGCTAAGATCATAATTCCCTTGCGGGAATTTTTACATTAATCCGGTAAGAATTTAATGATAACAACCGGATAATGGTGAAAAAATAAATGCGTTTACTCTAAAAAGCCCTAAAGGGCTAAAATATAGAGTCTCTGAAGATTCATCCCCAACATAAATGTTGGGGCTAACATCTTGCTTTTTATTTTGTTAGCCCTATCCTTCTGTTTACATCCCGATTTATCGGGGAGGATGGGGACTGAATAATTATTTTATCACGAAAAGGGGGCTTTAGCCCCTTTTTAGAGTAGACTCATAAATATTTTGCCGGTTTCGATTGACGATTTTTTGCAAACCGATAAATCTGATTTCAATTGTTCTGTTCGGATTTAAATTTTTGGGGAATATTTTGATCATCCGTTTGAAAATATGGGCTATGGTTATAATTCTTTTACGGGAATTTCTCTTTGCAGATCCCGAAGGGATCGAACGATAATAGCCCACCAATTTATTGGTGCGATAAGAAATATCCCATAGTGACAATTTACGTCCCGAAGGGACGTCTGAAAATGCGTATCCGCCCGACTAAGCATCATGGCTTTTGCTAAACTTTGCTCTACATCAAAGTAAATGTGAGATCATTCGTTGCATTTTAATAATTCGGAACATATAAAAAACGACTTTTTTTAATACCGGTTGTTTTTAATGTACCCGTGAATTTATTCGACAGGCAGCTTCTTTGAAACATGCACCCAAAATTTCCGTACTATAAAAATAAGGTTAACGGATTAAAAAAATCGAAGAAAGGAAACGGTCATGTTTGTGAACAAATGGCGAAAACGTGTCTTCTATTTGTGGTTGGTTACCATTCCGCTGAGTTTGTTGGCCGGTTTGGCCAAAGCGGCCCAAATGTTTCTTCCCTATTCCGACTATTTGTTCCTGCTGGGAACGGCCGCTGCAATTGCAGGGTTGATTATTTTAAAGACCGTCGGCCGACCCGACAACCGGGTCGCTCATTAATTGCGCATTCACAAAACGTTATTAATTCCTTGTGGCAAGGTAACTTCGGCCTTGCCGTTTTTTTATTTGAATTTTTCCCTGCTGACACATCGCCTCGTTGGTCACATTTTTAAAATGATTTCTAAAGAAAATAAATAAGCGCATAAGGAAAATTTCGGCTAAATTTCTTTGCCTGTGGGCGGAACATTTTGTAAAATCCCTTTCACGAGAAAATGGCTACTTTTTAACAATTAGGGACTTTATGGGATTAAGAGAAGAACTGCTGCGCCATTTGGGCTTAGGCACTTTTGTTGTGGTGGATTTGGAAACTACCGGACTGGATCCGGAGAAAGACCGAATTATTGAGATCGGCGCTATCAAATTTGTGGACGGGAAAGAGAGTGAAGTTTTTGAACAGTTGGTGAATCCTGGCATTCCCATTCCAAATTTTATCACGCGTTTAACCGGCATTACCGAAGATGATGTCAAAGACAAACCGCTCATCGATGACGTTTTCCCGCACTTTCTGCAATTTTTGGGAAAGGCTGCCATCGTCGGGCAACAAGTGAACTTTGACGCTTCTTTTTTGGAATACCAATTCAGGCGAACCAAAGGCGATTACGAACGTTGGGCCGATACGACACAGCGGTTTAAATATGTAACCAATTTGCGCATCGATACCTTGTTTATCGCGCGGATTTTCATGCCCTTTTTGGACAGTTTTAAACTTGCTTTACTGGCAAAAGAATTCGATTACGATTTAACGCGCGCCCAC
>JALWEA010000332.1 GCA_027039465.1 Calditrichia bacterium
ATCATTAATAGGAAATTGTACTGTGGTACCAATTGCGGCGCCGGTGAATTTGGCATGTTACCCTATTTGGACGGCATTTACGAAAATTATTGTAGCGGACAATTTTTTAAAGACAAATATCAGTTGGAAGGCGAGCAGGTTTTTAATCGGGCAAAACAAGGTGATACGAAGGCCCTGAAAATAATGGCTGAATTTGGCAGACATGTCGGGCGGGCAATTACGGCTATTTTTTACGCCCTGGATCCGCAAATGATTGTTTTGGGCGGTTCGGTGAGTAAGTCATTTCCTTTTTTTGAAGCGGCAATGCGGGAAGAACTGAAAAAAATTCCGTATCAAACCGCTTTGAAAAACATGCAAATTGCCATCAGTTCCGAAAGCGACATCGCCGTCATGGGTGCAGCGGCTTTGGTTTATCAGGAAGACTTGGTTGAAGAAAATGCTCATACCTATTGAAAAAAATGAAGGAATGTAAATTAATGCTTTTTTTTAAACAAACTAAAATTTATTTCTTTATTTTTACGTTGTTTTTAAATACTACTGTTTTTGCCACTGTTTTTGTGAATCAGGCCGGATATTTGCCGAATGCCGTTAAAATGGCTTATGTGGATGCGCAGGAAGATCATTTTTATTTGATCGATTATAATACGGGTCAACAGGTTTATTCCGGCGCCTGTTCCTTACGCGCTTCCGATGATCCTTCAACGGGACTTACAATTTACCAGGCGGATTTTAGCGACTTTACAACGCCGGGCAAATATTTTATTCGGGTAAGCGACGGGCAGGAATCGTTTCTTTTTCTGATTAATGACTCGGCTTTTGCCGAGGTAAGTACCACCGTGTTAAAGGGCTTGTATTTTCAACGATGCGGCATGGCTTTGGAAGAGCCCTACGCAGGGCCTTATACGCACGGCTCCTGTCATTCGGCGGATGCTCTGTTTCATCCTTCGTGCGATACCTCGGGTTACATGAAAACACGCGGCGGTTGGCACGATGCCGGTGATTACGGCAAATACGTCGTTCCTGCGGCCAATGCGCTTTCTTATCTCTTGATGCTTGGCGAGTATTTCCCGAACGATTTGACGAGTGATTATTTAAATATTCCCGAAAGCGGCAACGGCCGACCCGACCTGTTGGATGAAGCGCAGTACGAGCTAAATTGGCTGCTAACCATGCAAGATACCGTTTCAGGCGGCGTCTATTTCAAAGTAACAACCAAGGATTTTGTCGGCTTTGTCATGCCCGATCAAAGCACCGAAGCGCGTTACATTTATGAAATTTCCAGCACGGCAACGGCGGATTTTGCGGCCATCCTGGCGCGGGCCTACCGCATCTACGCTGCGTACGACAGCGGTTTTGCCAATCAATGTCTTTCCGCCGCCGAAATAGCGTGGACTTTTTTGGAGCAACATCCGTCCATCGTGCCTGACGGAGGCTTTCAAAATCCCGATGATACGGAAACCGGCGAATACGGAGACGACGACGATAGCGACGAGCGTCTCTGGGCATCCGCGGAATTGTTCGAAAGTACCGGCGAAGCCAAGTACAACACCTATTTTCTGAATCATTATCAGGAAAACGGCATCATCGAAGAGCAAACAAGCTGGGAATATGTAAAGCCGTTGGCGCAAATCACCTATCTGCGCAGTGCGCAAAGCGCCGCCAGTCCTTCGGCTAAAAATACCATTCGGGACGCTTTACGTCAGTACGCCGATGATCAGGTTTCGATCAGTCAAAACGACGGCTTTCGGGTGGCCCTGGAAGATTGGGAATATTACTGGGGTTCCAACTCAGTTGATCTGAATAAAGCGATTATTCTGATTTTTGTGTACGAAGAAACGCGCGATCAACGTTATTACGACACGGCCCTGCATCAATTGAACTACATCTTAGGTTGTAATGCCCACAACATGGCTTTTGCCACGGCTATCGGCAGTCAGTCGCCGCAGCACATTCACCATGCGCCCTCCGCTGCGGACGGCATCGATGCGCCGGTTCCGGGATTGGCCGTCGGTGGTCCTAATCGCTATCTGGACGATCCGGTTCTGCAATCCCATTTTAACAGCAATACGCCACCGGCCTTGTGCTACATTGATGATCAGGATAGTTACGCTTCCAATGAAATTGCCATTTACTGGAACACACCGCTAATTTTTGTCAGCGCTTATTTTAACAAAGGGCACGGCAGTACTTCCGTTATTTCCGGCGCAAAAATCATTCGTTCGTTTCGACTTTTACAAAATTATCCCAATCCCTTCAATGCGCACACGGTTATCGAGTTCCTGCCAAACCGCGCCGAAACAGCCGAATTAACGGTTTATGATCTTTTGGGCAAAAAAGTCCGCACCTTGTTCAAAGGGATGGCCAAGCCCGGATTGAATAAATTTATCTGGACGGGGCAAAACAACTTTAACCGACCGGCTGGCTCGGGAATTTATTTTTACCGGCTCAAAATAGGCGGTGAGCAAAAAACAAGAAAGATGGTATTGTTACGATGAAATTAACACCCGTTAAATTATTTTTATTGGCCTTGATTGTTTTGGGACAGGTTTTTGCCGGTGAATACAAATTGGGCGGCTACTACCGTTCCTGGGCGCAAGACTTGTATACACCGAATGATATTGATTTCGATAGTGTGACGCATCTTTTCCACGCCTTTGCCTGGCCTTCAGCGAGCGGCGATTTGCAATATGATTACGGCTTTTTGAATTTGTCATTAATTAAAAAAACGCATGACGTCCATCGAAAAATTTTGCTTTCATTGGGCGGCGCTAGTAATTCCGACGGCTTTTCGCCCATGGCTGCAGACGATAATGCGCGTAGTAAGTTCATCGAAAACGTGGTGAATTTCATTGGGAAATATCAATATGACGGAGTGGATATCGATTGGGAATTTCCCGAATCGGCAACGGATCGCATCAATATGGTCAAATTGGTCAGCGAGTTGCGTAAAAAAATGGACGACACCGGAGAAACCTATCTTTTGACCATGGCCATTCCGGTGGGGGATTGGTTCGGGCAGTGGTTTCAGTTTGACGTATTGAAAAATTCCGTGGATTGGTTTAACGCTATGACTTATGATTTCCACGGCAGTTGGACCAGCCATTCCGGGCATAATGCGCCGTTGTATTCACCGTCGCCTGCGGTGGATAATTGCGGTTCTGTGGATGACGGCATTAAGTATTTGATTTACAAACGCGGTTTACCTCCGGAAAAGATTTTATTGGGACTGGCTTTCTACGGTCGGGAATTTAATACCTCGGGACTTTACCATTCGAGCACCGGCGGGGACGCCACTTACGGATACGCCGATATTGTCCCGCTCATCGGCAACGGCTGGGTTTACCATTGGGAC
>JALWEA010000333.1 GCA_027039465.1 Calditrichia bacterium
AATCAATGTAATTATTAAGATTGTACGGTTGATCTACGAGCAGTTCCTTGTAAATTTTTTGAGCATCCTTGATTTTTTTCAGACGAATGGCGGCTTTGGCCAAATTTCGGCGGAACATGGCTTGTTCCGGATGTGCCTTTGAAACGGATTTAAAAATATTGTAGGCCTGAGAGAAACGTCCCGTATTCAAATAAATTAAGCCGAGATTATTTTGTGCATAATAGTACCAGGGAATGGTTTGCACAATTTTTTGAAACCAGTATTCCGCCGAAACAAAATCACGGGATTCCATGTAATAGACACCCATCAAATCCATGTTGTAAGGATTTTGCGGTGCGGCTTCATAATATTTTTGCGTCCAAACTTTCGCTTCCAAAAAATTACCCATTTTAATGTACAATTGGGCCAAAGCACGTAGGGCGGGCGTTACACCGGATCGCAATAAAACCGAATGCAAATAGTTGCGTTCCGCCATGGTGTAATTTTCCAAAAGTTCGTACAAACGTCCCTCCTGATACGACCGATTGGCTGATTCGGGGAAACTTTGCAAAGCACCGATGAGCGCATAAATATCGTCGTCGCGATCCATGTTCGTATAGCATTCTCCGATGGATACAAAAACCGAAATATCTTCGGGCATAAAATTTCGATAAAGGGCATAATAGCGCAGCGCTTCGTCGTATTTGTGCATTTCTCGGTAAATATCGCCCAATTTATCGTAACGGGCATAGGTGGAATCTTCCTGCATGGCTTTCTTGTAATCAATCAGGGCCTGATCGTAATCACCCATTTCTTCCATTAAAAGCCCGTGTAAAAATAACAAATGGGAGTTGTGAGGATTTTTCTTCAATGCCCGGTCATAATTTTTTAATGCATCCTGATAATCATTCATGATGTGGGCTAAATAGCCTTTGTAATAGTCGATCTCTTCATCGGGAATATATTTTGACTTTTTAATCTGTTCGGAAAGGAAAGCGTTAGCTTCATTGACTTTGTTCTGATAAACCATGCACAAGGCAATGCGACGCAACGTGGTTAAATCGGAAGGAGTAAGTTTGAATAATATCTTATACTCTTTTTCCGCTTCGGCAAAATTTCCGTGGCGGAATAAATATTCGGCCAGCA
Organism: Calditrichia bacterium; assembly: GCA_027039465.1. Lineage (GTDB taxonomy): Bacteria > Calditrichota > Calditrichia > Calditrichales > Calditrichaceae > Caldithrix. The sequence goes on from JALWEA010000333.1 coordinate 1,126, forward strand.
ATCGATGTGCTTGGGGCTCGTTCGGAAAAAGTTGCACGTATTGTTCCAAAGATTTTTGCGCATCCTGCAATTTGCCTGCCGCTTCGTAGATCAGCGTTTTCAGAACAAACCCGTAGGGATCACTAAAACTCGCCTTGTCCGAAACGCGCCGTCCGGTAATGGGGCGCATGGTAACCAAGGCCTGTTCAAAATGCCCCAAATCATAATAATATCGTGCCAAATAGTACAAATCTACAGGGCGTAATTTTTGACTGTTGGGCCCTTGACGTAAAATTTTCAACCCGGCTTGTACATTATCCAGCTTTGCATACATTGTGGCCACTTTGTAGCGACGTTCCGCATTCAAGGGCTGATCGGCCATTAGCAATTTGTAATAATACAAAGCTTCTTTATAATTACCGTTTTGTTCATACAGCTTGGCGATTCTCTGATAAAGTTGCTTGCTGTTCGGTTTCAGTTCCAGCAATAATTCCAAGAAAATAAAATATTCGCGCGTATTTCCGGTCAATTGTAAAGTGACCAAATAAGGACGGTAAATTTGGGGCTCGGTAATACGTTGCCAAGTATTGTTGCTTAAAATAAAATTATGTGCGGTTTTTAAAGCCACATCGCTTTTGCCGTTTAAACATAAAAATTTCAAAATATTCACACCGTCATATTCCAACCATTCCGGGTGTTTTTCCAATTCCTTTTCCACCAAAAGGCTGGCCTGATCGAATTGGCGCAATTTGCGAAGCAATTTAAAATAACCTGTTAGAACCTGATAATTATCCGGTTGTTCGGCCAAAGCTTTTTTGTAAATTTCTTCCGCTTTGTAGGGATAAACAGCCTGATACCATCCGGCCAATTCCAGAAGAGTGAGTTTTTTACGCATGAGCAAATCTTCTATTATCGGCTTGGCTTTGGACAGATTTTTTTCCAAAATTAAAATTTTGGCTGTTCTTTTCCGGTTTGTATCATTTTTACTCAAACGATACTTAATAATTCCGGCGGCATCTTTGTATTCACCCAATTTGACCTGAAGATCGGAAAGCATTTCCCAGAGTTGCTCATTTTCCGGATACCGCTTAAGTCCCTGCCTTACAACATCCCGAGCCTTTTTGTATTCCTTTTCCATGGAATACAACTGGCTTACCCAAACATAGTAAGGCAAATTATACGGATCCTTTTTTATTTTCTTTTCGAAATAGCTAATCACCGCCTTGCGGCCTTTTAATTTTAAATAGACTTTAACTACATTAAATTCGTCATCGGATTTTTTAGCTAAATCGAGCGCTTTTTCCAGATTGGCCTGACGAATGTAAAATTGAATAAAGGCCGAATAAAAATCATTATTATGATATTTCTTTAACCCCTCTTTTAATACATTTTCCGCCTGAGAAATTTGTCCTGTGTTTTCAAGACAACGGGCATAGCGAATGTAAACGGAATCCGCTTTGAGCCCTCTATCCATTGCCTGACGATAAAATTCGGCGCCTTGCTTGTACAAACTTTGAGTATAACAAAAGTCGGCTATTTTTAAGAGGAACGTTTTATCTTGCTTATGCCGTTTAACCTCGTCATCCAGCAATTTCAATGCGCGGCCTCGAAATCCGGCCTGTAAATATGCGGTCACCAAATTTATGAAATCTTTGGAACTATTGGGATTTTGCATTCGAGCGCGGGTAAAAAAATCGATGGCAGCCGGATATTGGTAATAACGTAAATAAATGGATCCTTTCAATCGATATTGTTGATCCGGCTTTAACTTGGGATCCAATTTACTTATTAATTTGGATGCCTGACTGCGGAAAATGCCCTGCCAGGCCTCTTTGGATGTAAAGTCAATTTTAAGGATTTCTTTATATGTGCGGATGGCTTTGTCCCACTGATTGGTACGTTCGGCCTCTCTGGCATCGATTAATTTTTGCGGAATGATGCCCGCACCCAATACCATACTTGCTGACAGCAAAATAAATAGAAAAGTTCGCATCAGATACCTGCCCCCTAAAAAATTTTGGAATCCAATCTTCCTGAGAAAAATGTGTAAAATATTCTCAATCCTTTGAGGCAATGTGCTTAAAAATTACAAAAAGTTATGAATACAGCAAAGAATGTTCCACTCTCGACGATCAATAATCCTTTATTGATCTGTCTTCCGAAAAGCAAAAAGCCAAACTAACCGTTTTATCCCGAAAGAATTGTAGGCTAACGCACATTTTCAACTCTTTTTTTCTTGGTCTCCTTACTATTTAGATCCCTTTTTTTGCATTTAAATAAAAAAAATTAAAACCACCTAAAATAATAAAAACGTTTCTCTATTGAGAAGCGGCCTTATTTGCTCAAAAGTCTTTTACATCAATATTTAGTGCACAACTAAGAATGTGCTTAAGATATTAAAAGAAAGTATGATTAAACGCAGTAAAGATATTTACATTAATTGTGCAAAGCAAATTTTTTATTCATTATTCTATAGCTCAATTACTCTATGTCTTTGGTGAATTTAATAGAAAAAAATTGAAAATATTATTTTTTTAATGCGAATTTTTTATTAACTTTTTTATTCGGAATTTTGGTAATCTAACGTAAAGGAGTGATTATGTTTAAAAAATTAGGAGTCGTTTTGATGAGTATGCTTTTTATGTTCAATGTGCTTGCCGCTCAAAATTCAAAAAGCACTGAACTGACACGGGATAAAATTCCTGAAAAATACAAATGGGATCTTTCGCAAATGTTCAAGTCACCGCAGGCCTGGGAGCAGGAAAAGCAGGCTTTCGTAAAAGAGATTCCCAAATTTCAACAGTTCAAGAACAAACTTTCCGAATCATCGCAGACTTTATTGTCCTGCCTGAATTTTTACCAAAAAATGGCGGAACGGCTTTCATTGCTTTCCGCGTATGCATCTCAACTTTCCGACCAGGATACGCGCGCTTCCAAACCGATGGCCATGCGGCAGGAGATTTCGCAGGTGGCTAATCAGTTTGCTGCAGCCACGGCTTTTATCGAGCCGGAAATTTTACGCATTGACGCCAAAACCATGCAAAAATTCATGGCCGAAAATGCGGAATTGCGCAAAAACTACAAGCATTTCATCGACAATATCCAGCGCATGAAGCCGCATACCCTTACACCGGACGAAGAAGAGATCGTGGCTAACGCGGGCATGATGGCCGATACACCTTACGATATTTACGGAATTTTTAAGAATGCCGATATGCCGCGACCGGAAATCACATTACCGGACGGGAAAAAAGTGCGTTTGGACGATGCGGCTTACACATTGTACCGGGCTAGTGAAAATCGCGACCTGCGTAAAGAAGTTTTTGAACAGTTTTTCGGTTCTTACAAAAATTTCGAGCGAACCTTCGGAACCGATCTTTACAGTGAAGTAAAAAAGGACATATTCTACAAAACGGTTCGAAAATACAAATCTTCTCTGGAAGCGGCATTAACGCCCGATAATATCCCCACTTCGGTGTACATGAACTTAATCGAAAGTGTTAATGAAAATTTACCCACATTGCATCGTTACTTAAACCTGCGTAAGAAACTTTTGGGCGTGAAGGAATTGCATTATTACGACATGTACGCCCCTTTAATCCCAAAAGTGGAAATGAACTACACCGTGGAACAGGCGGAAGATTTGATCAAAAAGGCTCTGCAACCTTTGGGCGATCAATACCTGAAAGTGGTCAACGAAGCGTTTAATAATCGTTGGATGGATATCATGCCTAATACGGGCAAACGTTCCGGGGCTTACTCGTCCGGAGCCGCATACTCGGTGCATCCTTACATTCTGCTCAATTTTATGGGTAAATATGACGATGTAAGCACCATGGCACACGAACTCGGCCACACCATGCACAGCTATTTTTCCAATAAGAATCAAACATTCCTGAATGCCCAATATCCGATTTTCCTGGCGGAAGTGGCCTCGACCTGTAATGAAAATCTGTTAGCCGACTATGTGCTTCACCACGAAAAAGATCCGAAAAAACGGTTGGCCATTTTGGGCAATCGTTTGGAAATGTTCCGAACCACTCTGTTCCGCCAAACCCAGTTTGCCGAATTTGAACTTAAGATTCATGAAATGGTGGAAAAAGGCGAAGCTTTGACCGGTGACAAACTTTCCAAATTGTATTTTGATATTCTTAAAAAATATTACGGCGCCGATACGGTTACCAAGCTGGAAGATTTGTACGGCATTGAGTGGGCTTATATTCCTCATTTTTATTACGATTTTTACGTCTTCCAATATGCCACATCTTTGAGCGCTTCGACTGCCATTGAAGCTAAAATTCTGAAGGAAGGCAAACCAATGGCTCAGAAATACATCAAAGAATTTCTGAGCGCAGGTTGTTCGGATTATCCGATTCCCATTCTTAAACGGGTCGGCGTGGATATGACGACCAAGGAACCTTACGAACAGGCATTTAAGAAGATGAACGAAATTATGGATGAAATCGAGAAGACATTAAAAGAAATGAAGAAATAAACGCAATTACCAAAAAGCCCCGATTAATCGGGGCTTTTTTCATGAACTCTTTTTAGCAGCCTGCGCCTTTTGAATGATTTCAAAGATGGAAGCGATTTTAGGTTTTGGCGTTTCGAAAATGTAGGCAATCTCTTCGGGCTTGAAATTCTGCTCCAAATAATCGTCAATCGGAATTTTTTCGAACCAGCAATCACGAATTTTGGGACATGGCAGTCCGTTATGTTCCGAGCGACAATAATCGAACGTCAAGTGATGCCCTAACTTTCTGCAGTACAATTCTTCTTTATCGAACCGATCGATTGAAAATTTTTCTTCCATGCTTTTAAACTCCCGAAATAAAAATATTCCACAGATCCAATGACCTGTGGAATATTCATGTCAATATTTATTATTTTCTATTTTACCGATTCAACCGAAGGCAAATCCGCGATTTCCTGTTGGTACTTTTCGAGTTCTTCTTCCGGAAGCGCGTAATCGTGTAATTCACCGGCAAAATATTTTTCATAACCGGATAAGTCCATCAAACCGTGACCGCTTAAATTGAAAAGGATGACCTTTTCCTTACCTTCTTCTTTGGCCTTTTTGGCTTCCTGAATGGCGGCAGCTACGGCATGGCTGGTTTCCGGAGCCACAATAATACCTTCGGTGCGGGCAAACGTAACGGCCGCTTCGTAGCATTCCAATTGATGCAAGGCACGCGGCGTGGCCAATCCGTCTTTAATTGCACCGCTCACCAACGGAGCCATACCATGGTAGCGCAAACCGCCGGCATGGATGGGCGGCGGAATAAATCCGTGACCCAGAGTGTGCATGGGCAACATCGGCGTCATTTTGGCCACATCGCCAAAGTCGTACTTGTACGGAGCGCGGGTCATGGTCGGGCAGGATGCCGGTTCCACGGGAATGATGTCAATATCGGCGCCGTTGATTTTATCGTACATAAAGGGGAAGGAAAGACCGGCGAAATTACTGCCGCCACCGGCACACCCGATAACCACATCCACCTTATTCTCACCGATTTTTTCCAACTGTTTCTTGGTTTCCAAACCGATAATGGTTTGATGCAGCATAACGTGATTCAACACACTGCCAAGCGCATATTTGGTTTTGCCCGAAGGATCACTAACCGCTTCTTCGATGGCTTCGCTAATGGCAATACCCAAGCTACCGGGCGTATCCGGCATTTCTTCCAGAATTTTACGTCCGGCTTCGGTGTAGGGACTGGGGCTGGGCACACACTTTCCGCCCCAAGTTTCCATCATTATTTTACGGAACGGTTTTTGATCGAAACTAATGCGCACCATGTACACTTTAACTTCCAAACCTACCAAAGCACCGGCAAACGAAAGGGCACTGCCCCATTGTCCGGCTCCGGTTTCCGTGGTCAATTTTTTGGTACCGAACTGCTTGTTGTACCAGGCTTGCGGCACAGCGGTGTTCGGTTTGTGACTTCCCGGAGGGGAAACGCTTTCATTTTTAAAATAGATTTTGGCCGGTGTGCCTAAATATTTTTCCAGAGCATACGCGCGATGCAGTGGCGACGGACGCCAGCGATAGAGCAATTGCAATACTTCTTCGGGAATATCAATCCAGCGTTCCTGACTGACTTCCTGTTCAATTAAATTCATGGGGAAAACCGGGGCCAGCATTTCCGGGTTGACCGGCTTTCCGTCCGGGCCGAGAGGCGGAGGTAACGGTGTAGGCAAATCCGCAGCCAAATTATACCATTGCCTCGGCATTTCGTCTTCATTTAAAAATACTTTAATCTGCATTGAGCCTCCTAAAAAATTAAAGTTAGCATCCTTGTTTTATGATTGAAATTGTCTGATTGCTTTTTTTAAAATGGAATTTCGTTTTTTTAATTCCTTGGATCCCCTGGTTATTTTACACAGGCTGAGATGTAAATCCTTGGCTATTTTTCGTTGCGGAACACCTTGATCGAGTAATTTTACAATTTGCCATCGCGAGGCAATGGATTTCAATTCAGCCGGTGTAAACAAACTTTTCATAAACCGAAGGATTTCTTTTTCATCGTCATTTTTGGCTAAAAATTGACTTATTTCTTGCAAATTCTTATTCATCTGTTTCTCTTTATAGTAATTGTTACTATTAATAGTAACGCGAATTTTAAAAAATAATGTGTCCCAAGTCAAATAATTTTAAAAGATTTTTATTTTGTGATGATTTCTTTAACGGATTGGGATTTCGAATCACGTTTTCCCGGTGAGGAAACCCTTGCAGATTAAAGAGATTGTTGCATTCGTTTTAACATTGACACATTAGGCGCGCAAGTTTATTTTTTTACCCATCCCCTGCCCCTTCCCTACGACTCGTAGGGAAGGGTGCCACTTTTGCGATGGATATTTGATGAATTGTTGAATTGAAGCGTTTTTTGCCCAGGATGCGCAAGATCACGTCTGGTAGCCGAATAATTGCGGCGGAACGGAGAATATTTTACATCCGTTGCTGCTTTGGAAGGGATTGCTTCACTCTCCCGCTCGCAGGTTCGCGGGATCGTTCGCAATGACAGCCCTTTACGAATAACGATTTCCCCCATTCAACCATTTAACCAATCAACCCTTATCCATTCGCTCCACATCCGATTAACGAATAACGTATTTTACCATTAATCCGTTAAAAGGCCGATTCAACGCGGGGGCTGCGGATTAAACTTAAAAATTCGTTACGCGTTTTTTCATCGTCGCGGAAGGAACCCAGCATGGCCGAGGTGATCATCTTGGCTTTGTCTTTTTGCACGCCGCGCATCATCATGCACATGTGTTGGCCTTCAACCACCACGCCCACGCCATCGGGCTGCAAGGTTTCATTGAGCAGATTTGCAATTTGCGTGGTCATCTTTTCCTGAATTTGCAAGCGCCGGGCAAACATATCCACAATGCGCGGGATTTTACTGAGTCCCACAACCTTGCCTTTGGGAATGTAACCCACATGTACCACGCCGAAAAAGGGCAGCATGTGATGTTCACACAGGCTGTAGTATTCGATATTGGCTACAACGACCATTTCGTCGTATTCAACGTCAAAAATCGCATTATTAATGATTTTATAAGGATCGGCCTGATAACCGGTGGTAACCTCTTTGTACATTTTAGCCACCCGATAGGGCGTATCGAGCAGGCCTTGCCGATTGGGATCTTCGCCGATTTCAAGAAGAATGTTGCGTACGGCATCTTCAATAATTTTACTCATTTATTGCATCCTTTCCAGTTCAAAATAATTGTTATTCGTTTCCCATAACTTGATTCGGAATACCTTGTTCCCGAATTTTCTTTGTAATTGCAGCCATAAGTATTGTACGATTTCCTCACCCGTGCTGCGATGGATTTTGAAGTAGTCGATTTCTTCATTCAAATGTTTATGATCTAACGGATCAATGACTTCATGCACCAAGCGATCAAACTCCGATAAAGGAATAACCATGCCGGTTTCGGGATCGGGCGGGCCGATTAAGCCGATTCCCAATGTATAATCGTGACCGTGACCGTTGGGATTGTTACATTTGCCGAAAAGTTCGCGATTGGCTTCAGCCTCTTTTTCGGGAATATCCAAACGATGGGCAGCGCTAAACGTGTACACGCGGTAAAAAGCAACTTGAGTCATGCCCTTAGCTCTCCCAAACTTCCGCATAAATATCGTGCCGTTCGTACAGGCGGATTTTGTACAATCTAATTTTCGGCACTTCGGCCAATTTTTCCCTGATCAAATCAAACAGTGTTAACGCAATGTTTTCCGTGGTCGGAATACGATTCTTGAAATAGGGCGTATCCAAATTTAAGAATTTATGATCGAATTGGACCACAATTTCATTTACCAGTTGCTTTAAAGTAGAAAGATTAATAATCATGCCCGTTTGCGGATCGATGGGGCCTTTTACGGTCACATGCAGTTCGTAATTATGCCCATGGCCGTAAGGGCTGATGCATCGACCAAAGATCTCTTTATTTTTTTGCTCGCTCCAGTCGTCGCGCCAATAACGGTGACTGGCCGAAAATTCAAATTTTTTACTAACGGTTATTTGGTTCATGATTTTCCTTTGTCCATCAATTATTTACCGCATATTTTTGATATGTTGTTGGCCGGACCTCCGGCTCAGATACTCGGAATATCTGTGAAGTCCGGACATTTGCAAAAGATTCGATTTCAAAACATAATGCCGTTTCGCGCTCCATGATTTTTCGAATGCTTTTTAAAAGGGCGTAAACGCCCTGTAATTTTCTTTTGAGCTTTTTTGTTTCCACATTCTAAAGGATGTGGCTAACTTTCCCTGATGGATGTGGAAACTTGCTCTAAAAGCGACGTTAAATTATGATCAACATAGTGCTGAACAAAATGGTTTTGATACTTAACGATCAAACATTCAGCTATTGTCAAATTCCTGGTTCCTTTTTGAACCCCATCCCCGCTTCCGTTTCAATGCTCGGGATTTTCAACACAGAAGGGTGCCTGTAAAGTTGATGCTGTTTCTTTAATTGGAATTACACGCTGATCAATTTGCTTTGTTTAGACCCCCTAAATCCCCCTCGCAGGGGGACTGAAAATTGTTTTCAAAATTGTGCCCATTACCCAAATTTGCCAGTAGTTCGGTGTATACTTTTTTCCCAAATCGTAAGTTCAACTTTTTATCGGGCAAAATCATTCGTGCCGTTTTACGTCCCCTTATGAGAGGGACAACAGGGAGTGGAAAAAATCAATCGTCCATCAAAACTTCCCCATTGCGTCGGGACGCCTCCACAGTGCGCCTCAAAATCGCAATACTTCGCCATAAAAACAGCCTGAATAATGTTAGGGATTTCTCGTCCCGCCGGAGCGTGACTCGGAATGACAACCCCGGGTAGCGATTGACAAGAAAAAGTTGTTGTCTTTTTAAGTCTTAGACCCCCTAAATCCCCCTCGTAGTTATTAAGTGTAAAGTCAAGAGAAAGGACGACATTTTTTGTATGTCGTCCAAAACGTTTGGCTACCTATTGACATATAGGTCTTGGGCTATTATTTTC
>JALWEA010000334.1 GCA_027039465.1 Calditrichia bacterium
TTTCAAGGTGGATGGAGGAATCGGAACTGGGAACTCGGAATTGGGAACTGGATTTTCGTTATTCGTATATTCGTGTATTCGTTAAGCGGATGCGGGTTGAATAGTTGAATGGGTAAAATGGCGCTGTTATTGCGAACGAGGAACGAGAGAAGCAATCCATAACACTATTTAAGCCATTTCTCAAATAACAGGCCGTTGCTGCTTTGGAAGGGATTGCTTCACTCTCCTGCTCGCAGGCTCACATGATCGTTCGCAATGACAGGACAGGGAATAACACCAATTGACGGGCGCATACCACCGGCTGCACAAACAATGATTCCCGAATAACGAATAACGGATATACGAATAAACATTTTCCCATTCAACAATTAAACCAATTCCAAATTCCTAATTCCCAGTTCCCAACATCCCATGCCCAATAAAAAATCGAGAAATGTATTCAAAATATCCTTAAATTTAAATCTTGTTTAAATTTGCCGAAAATTTAACATTTGTTCTCAGGAGGAAAAATATGCAAACCATTCTTGTTACCGGTGGCGCCGGATTTATCGGATCGAATTTTGTGCGTTACATGCTGCAAAAATATCCGGACTACCGCATTATCGTTCTGGATGCTTTAACCTACGCCGGTAATCGCGAAAATTTGGCGGACTTCGAAAAAGATCCGCGTTATTTGTTCTATCACGGCGATATAGGCGACGCCGAGGTGGTGGATAATTTGATGAGCAATGTGGATGCTGTGGTGAATTTTGCCGCGGAAACCCATGTGGATCGTTCCATCCTCGAAGCGGGCAAATTCATTGATACCGATATTCGCGGCACGTTTGTTTTATTGGAAGCGGCCAAGAAATACGGAATCGAGCGTTTTTTACATATTTCCACCGATGAAGTGTACGGCTCCATCGAAAACGGTTCGTTCAGGGAAACCGATCCTTTAATGCCCAACAGCCCTTATTCGGCTAGTAAGGCCGGCGGCGATTTATTGGTGCGTTCTTATTTTAAAACGTACGGTTTGCCGGTTCTGATTACGCGCAGCTCCAATAATTACGGCCCGTATCAATATCCCGAAAAGCTCATCCCTTTGTTTGTGACCAACGCCATCGATAATTTGTCGCTGCCTCTTTACGGCGACGGGAAAAACGTACGCGATTGGATTTATGTGGAAGATAATTGCGCGGCCATTGATATGGTGCTGCATAAAGGCCGGGTGGGAGAAATTTACAATATCGGCGGCGGCAACGAGCGGGAAAATATTTTTATTACCCATTACATTCTCGATTACTTGGGTAAGCCGAAATCGTTGATTAAGCCGGTGGCCGACCGTCCGGGACACGACCGGCGCTATTCGGTGGATACTTCCAAAATCCGCGCATTGGGATGGAAGCCCAAATGGAGTCTGGAAGACGGACTCAAACAAACGATTGACTGGTATGTGGAGAACGAAAATTGGTGGCGTAAAATCAAGGAAAAGCAAGAAGAATACAAACGTTTTTACGAAGCGCACTACGCCAATCGTTAAAAGTTTAAAATCCGCTCTCTTTTCCGGGAGCGGTTTATTTTTTCGGGTAAAAAATGGCTGTCAAAAAAGAACCCTGTAAAAATCATCCCGACCGATTAACCTCCAGGCGTTGCTATTACTGCAAAGCGCCCATCTGTCCGGAGTGCCAATTGCATTTGGCGCATCATCTGTTTTGCAGCAAAAAGTGTTACTATTTGTGGCAATGGCAACAGTTCGTAAAAAGGATTAAAAAACTTCGGCACAAAGAATTTTACCTTTCGCTCGCACTCATTCTAATCGCATTTGTCAGTCTGTTTTTTTATGTTAATTATCGATTTAATCAGTTGCCGACTCGGGAAATCAAACCGGCTCTCGCACGGCAGCAAGACAGTCTGTGGTTTGATCTAGACACCACCATCGTGCGCACCACCGGTCATATTACGTTTGATATTAAGGGCTCGCCGAAAGCGGCCGTTTCATTATGGCAAAACGGGCGCTTGATCGCCATGAAGCCAAACGGTAAAAAGATAAACTCGTTTCGCAATATCCCCCTGGTTTTCGGTAAAAATCGGTTTGTTCTGTGGGAGCATTCCGCCAACGGGACTCAGGTTTTGGTTGATTCATTTCAGGTACAATGGAATTCGGCGCGATTACGCTTCATGGCCCGGCCTTTGTATCGCGTTCCGATGCGTTCCAAATGGTTAGCTTTAACCTTTGACGCCGGATCGAGCGATCGGGGCAGTCTTGAGATTCTGAATATCCTGCAGGAAAAAAACATTCGTTGCACCCTATTTGTTACCGGACAGTTTGTGCACAATTATCCGGATGTTGTTCGGCAAATGGTTATCGACGGGCATGAGGTAGGGGATCACACCTTTAGCCATCCTCATTTAACTTCTTATGCTCAAAACGGAAAGCAGGAAACCTTACCCGATGTTAACCGCGCTTTTGTCTTTAAACAATTGTTGAAAACCGATAGTTCGTTTAAAGCCCTTACCGGAAAACATTTAATGCCTTTTTGGCGTGCGCCTTTCGGAGAATTTAACCGACAAATTTTACGTTGGGCGGCCGAAGCGGGCTTCAAGCACGTCGGGTGGTCGAAGCATTGTGATGCCCTGGATTGGGTGGCGGATACCACTTCGAATATGTATCGTTCATCAGAACAAATTCTGCAACATTTTTTACATTTCGAAGAAACTTCCGGTTTGCAGGGGCGTATCATTCTCATGCATTTGGGTACGGATCGCGCGAAAGATTTTCCGTATTTAATTCTGCCCGCTCTGATCGATTCGCTTCGGCAACGCGGCTATCGATTTGTCACGGTGGGAGAATTGATTTCTCAAAAAGCAAAGGAACATTGGGCTGCCCGGTCCGGAGTTACCGGAAATTGAAAATGATTCGGAAACGCAGAACAGTAAATTTGCCAAAGAAAAAGGAATGCCATGGATGACGAAAAAACAATTCGTACGTTAAAGATTCTGAGCATCGTAACCGTCTTCTTTATTCTTTACAACACCCTCATGCCATTTAAATTGTACACGGAATGGTGGAAAATCGCCCGCCATCTAAATCGTGTGGAACTCATTCCCATGATTATTAAAGGGAAAATGAACCCTTTAACCGATTTGGTCGGAAATGTCTTACTTTTTATCCCTTTCGGTTTTTTTGTGATGCTTTACTACCTGGCGCAGCATCGGCCTAAAAACGGTTTGCGCATTACGATTTGGGGAATGCTGTTCAGTTTGAGCATTGAAATATTGCAAATCGGTTTCCGTTATCGCACGCCTTCCTCCACGGATGTAATTATGAATACGATCGGAACGGCAGTCGGTGTAATTAGCGCTAAAATCT
>JALWEA010000335.1 GCA_027039465.1 Calditrichia bacterium
GCAGCGCCTATTTCTTCCAATGTGTTCATGGTTTCAATGAAAAAGATATCCACTCCCCCTTCGGCCAGCGCCTCGGCCTGTTCTTTAAAATAATCCTTTGCCTGTTGAACCGATAGCGTACCGAACGGCTCCAACATCTCACTAGTAGGCCCAATGGAACCGGCGACATATCTTCCGGGAGGGCAAACGGATTTGGCTAGTTCCGCAGCTTTGCGATTAAACAGATGTACTTGATCTTCAAAGCCAAAGTGAGCTAATCGGGGACGCGTGCCGCCAAAACTGTTAGTTTCCACAATATCCGAACCGGCCTCATAATAATCGCGATGGATGGAAAGAACTATTTCCGGATTATTGACATTAAGCGCCTCCGGGCATTCACCTTGTTTTAATCCACGTTTTTGCAATTCGGTGCCCATCGCTCCGTCACTCAACAGAACCTCGCCATTGGCTATGCGTTGAAGAATGGTCTGCGCCATATTGGTTCTCCTCAACAATTTTTGACTAAAATGATTTGTTCATCAAAATTCAATTTCTACTAAAAAACAATGAATTGCAAATGGAATGTAGCAGGTAATATATTTGATATCAAATAGAGTTAAAATATTTCCAAAAATTAGCAGTATTTTAATTAAAAAAGTAGAACTTTAAAACGTCTTTAATTTAGGAAAGAAATAATTTAAAAATTCATCCTTAAATTTGTTCAACACCTTCTCTTTAACCATAAAAAACAAATACGTTTATCGTACTAAAATCACCACCACTGCGGGGATTGCGGCCGTTAAAATGGAAAGCAAAGAACCAACTAAAAAATATTCGGCAAAGGTTCGGTTTTCCAAATCCTTGAAACGTGCCAATGATTTTAAAGCGATTAAAATAGCGATGGCACCAACCTGATTCCAGATAATTAAAAAATAGAGGAACGTGCGCTCCAGCAATCCGATCACGCGCCCCAATTCATATTCCCGATGATCCTTTTTGCGATTGTCCCGTTTCGGCACGGCACGCCAACGTTGTAAAATTAACCGAATAACAATGGTTGCTTCTTTTTGAGTAAGTAAATACCCGGTAAAAACCAACAAATATGTGAAAACGGCCTTTGCAGAATAAAAATTCAAAAGATTAAACGGGTTTTCCGCTTTCGGACCAAACGTACTTAACCAAGGAAGGACAAACGCCCAAACCAGCAAAAGAATTACACCGTGCAAAGCATAAAACCAACGGTTATATGCGGGCTTTTTACTCTTTAACGTAGAATCCACGAGTACTAAAATAAAATGCAGCAAAAACAAAGCTAAAAATTGAACTCGGCATGCAGAAAACAAAATCAACCACAGCCCCCACAAAGTACGCTTTACAACCGCCTTACGCTCTACTCTGCGGCCGGACAAGATAATTTGCATATCGTAAAAAAATAATCGACCCGATAAATAGACCGCGGCAAATCCTAACGGTAAATCACTCAAGATTTTTCCTCCAACAAGTAGCCGATCTCTTCTTCAATGACCTGCTGCGTTTGTAATACTAAGCGAAAAGCAGGTTGACTGATGTGTTGCGAAACGGCCGGTTGACTTATTCCGATTATTTCGGCAATGGCTTTTTGAGTTAAACGAAGCTGAGAAAGACGTAAAATACGGTGTTTTTCTTTTGACCATGTCGATGTAACCACATCAATCCAATTAAAAAGCAAATCAACACGTTTGGCAACCTCGGGCCTTGCGCATGCAAAAACAAAACGGCGTTGATGTTGACGCGCATGTTCCAGGGCTTGCCGGGCAAAATGAAAGGCGGGGCCATCCATGCCGATGGCTGCTTTCCGATTCAGCGCCGTGCTGATGGTGCCAACTCCCAATCCATAACGAAAACGAATCTCCGGCAGGTGCTCTTCGAGACGATTTATCATGGCAAAGAATCGATTAGCTTTGCTCAATACCGTTTGAAATTCATCTCCTATGGTCAAAGTTAGCGGTGAGACAATTTCCTGTTCATACTCTTGTTGGACCTGTTGTAAGGCCTGCTGAAAAGCCTCTTGTACTTTTTGCCGTTCACGTATGGCTCTGGAACCAACCATATCTCCGATAATCACAAAATATTGTTGCGTCATAATTGACCGCCTTATCGCCTCGAATAAGTTTAAATCTTATAATTAGACTTATATAAGTTATTTGCTTATTACGAGATAAATATAAGTTATTTGTTTATAGCGCGCAAAAAATTTTTAGGTGCGCTCACTCTCCAATTACAAATATGAGTATTTAATCAATAGCGCAGCGATCTTTTCAAGTTCATGTTGATCTTGCGAATCAAACCGATCGAACTCCGGAGAATCGATGTCCAACACGCCGATAACTTGTTCCTTGAAAAACAAAGGAATGACGATTTCCGAATTGGTTGCACTGTCGCAGGCAATGTGACCGTCAAATTTATGTACATCCGGAACGATAATCGATTGTCTTCTTGCTACACTGGTTCCGCAAACACCTTGTCCTACTTTAAGTCGAACGCAAGCCGGATTCCCTTGAAAAGGTCCTAAAACCAATTCATGCGGGTCAATCAAACGGTAAAATCCCACCCAATTAACCCGATCCATTGCGCCGTAGAGCAAGGCCGCCAAATTGGCCATATTGGCAATAAAGTCGGGCTCGTCACGTAACAGCGCCTCTGCCTGCCGGTACAATAAGTCGTAAAAAACATCCCTAGTTAGTTGGCTATAATCTTCAGTAGTGAACATGAAGAACTCCTTAAAAACGGATTGTTAGATTGATAACGAAAATTTAAAATTTAGCGGTAAGCAGTGTGATTGTTATTAAAATGGGATTAATTTCATTCCGATAATATTTTTTTGAAATCATCCTGTGATTTGGTCAATTTTGCCTGATGCAGAAGCGATTCCAACTTATCTACGGATTTAATTTGTGAAAGAGCCGATAAAATTTCTGCTTCAACCGAACCGAACTTTACCTCAAGTACCGATTCGACCGCTTTTTGCAGCCCTTCTATTTTGCCTTCAATTTTTCCTTCAATTTTTCCTTCTCGTTTCCCTTCTTTTTTCCATTTTCTTTCTGCGTAAGTTATGTATCCCATTTTTTCTTTCTCCTCAATTTTTACAAGTTCCGTTAAAAGTTTTTCTTCCAATGACTCCGGCAGGGCCATGATCCATTCGATAAACTGATAAAGATTATAAATGGTTTCCTGCGCTAAGCCCAAATCGTACAATCGCAGGACAAATTGCCGTTTCCATCGGAAGCGCTTGGAATCGTCGCCCTCTGTTTCCATTGTTTTTAAAAATGCATGGGCAACAATGGCAAAGACATTCTTCTCATACTCTTTTTCGAACTCGTAATTAATATAATCAATGATCTTAACCAAAGGAAATTTAAATCGCAGGGAAAATTCCCAATCTTTGAATTCCTTGGCGTATTCTTGCGGCCGATAAAGACGATTCGTATCGGTTAGCAAGGCAAGACTTACAACATCTCGTTTGTATTTGTCAAAAATCCGATAGTAATAAGTAAACATGCGTTCGGCAAACGAAACATCCTTTTGTCCCTGAATCTCAATGTGAATGAGCAGCCATTTTTCTTTACCGTTTTTTAAGTAAACCTTAACCAGCTTATCGACAATCTTCTTGCCTTTATTCGCTTTTCGGCTGATCTGTTGGAATTCCTTATCCAAGAATTGGTAACCTTTGCTAAAATCAACATCACGGTGGATTTTCGGGAAAAAGAATTGCAGAAATTCCTTAAATAGTTTTTCAAGTACCTCTTTCCAAAAGCTATCGGTTTGCATACAATTTGACCTTTTCGGAATGAAAATACTACCAAATCAATTTAATAAATTGTTTAACGAAAATAAAGTAGGCTAAAAAGAGTTTAACTAAAAAGAGTTTAAATAGAAGATTCGTAAAAGAATTTTTGGCAATTAAGAACCCGTAGCAATCGGCCGGAATTTGTATCCGTAAAAAATCGGGCCGTTATCGCCATCCGCGTAAAACTTTCGAACCACCATTTCAACCGGCATGCCGATTTCAACTTCATCCGAATCGACGTCGGTTAATTGGGCTGTAATGCGTACTCCTTCTTCAAGATCAATCAATGCCACAAGATACGGTACCTGATCCTGATAGCGTTCAATAGTCTGGTAGATCGTTGTAAAACTAAATACCGTTCCTTTACCCGAAAAAGCAAAGGGCTTCTGGCGTTTGCTTTTGCAATTGGGACAAACCAACCGCGGTGGAAACGAATAATGGCCGCAATCTTCGCAAACCGTACCTTGCAAGCGATAACGTTGATCTTTCAACCGCCAATATCTCGGAATATCCATTTTCCCTTTTAACTCCTTTCCTAATTCTGACCTTTTAGAATCGTAGTAACTACCGTTGCTCCGGTACCACCGATATTCTGCGTCATAGCATATTTAGGGTGTGCAACCTGAATCGGCTCCGGTGCCTGCCCACGCAATTGAGTTACTGCTTCCACAATTTGGTAAATGCCCGTGGCGCCCACGGGATGGCCGCGACCTTTTAATCCGCCCATGGTAGCAATGGGTAAGGAACCGGAAATATCGAAATAGCCTTCTTTAATTTTTTGCAAAGCCTCTTCCGCGGACATAATTCCTGAGGCTTCCAATGATAAGATGCTCATAATGCTGAAAGCATCGTGTAATTCGAACAGACTTAAATCCCGCAAAGTAATTCCGGCGGAATCCAAAGCCCTTTTGACACTTTGCTCTACCGCTTTCAAACGCAGTAATTCCGGACGGTCGTGCAGAGCAATGGAATCGGTGGCCAACGCGGAGGCCAGCACATCTACAATTCTTTTATTACTCGCATTTACTGCCTTGGCAGGAACGATAATGACCGCGGCCGCTCCGTCGGCAATTGGGCTGGAATCCAGCAAATTAATCGGTTCGGCAATCATTTTGGCCTTTTTGTATTGATCAAAAGTAATCTCATGATGAAACATGGCATTTGGATTGTGAACGGCATTGCGGTGGGCTAACATGGGAAATAAGGCAAAATCATCGCGATTTACCTTGCGCTCGTAAAGAAACCGCTGCATTACCAATGCATTTAAGGCCACAAAAGTTAATCCAAGCGATGTCTCAAAATCGGCGTCGGCGGCTTCGGCCAAAGCATCGGAAGCTCTGCGACCGGAAAACTCGGTTAGCTTTTCCACACCAACCGCAGCAACGCATTGCTTTTGTCCGCTGGCGACCGCTAACACCGCTTGACGGAATGCAGCGGCACCCGAGGCGCAGGCAGCCTCCACTTTCAGCGATTCAACACCCGTAAAGCCGGCATAATCGGCAATCAGCGCGCCCAAATGTTCCTGCTCGCTTAACGTTCCGCTCATCATGTTGCCCACATACAAACCGTCAATTTGATCTCTACCCGCATCTTCCAAAGCATTGAGCAAAGCCCGGGCGCCCAATTCCCGTAATGATTTATCCCAATATTCGCGAACCGGAACCTGTCCGATTCCAATAATTGCAACTTTCTCCATTCTCATAATCCCTTATTTTCTTATTTTCCCGCGCCAACGCGCATACGTTGTGTAATCCACAACAGTTTCACGTTGGATGTACCATCGGGTGGACGGCGCCTTTGCTTTGGCTTGGAGCAAGCGCTCCGTGACCACAAAACTAAAGGCGTCACTGCCCGCACCCGAACCGAAACTAGCCAACAGAATCCGGTCTCCTGGCTGTGCTGCATCCAATGTGGCCGTAAAGCCAAGGATGGACGAACCGGCATAGACATTCCCGATCAAAGGCGATAAAAGTCCGGTGGTGTATTGTTCCTTTGTAAATCCCAGCTCTTCGGCCATTTTACGAGGGAATTTGCTATTGGGTTGGTGAAAAGAAATGTATTTGAAATTGGACGGTTTTAAATTCAACCCTTCCATTAAAGTTTGCACGGCCGCGCGAATATGATGAAAGTAAGCGGGATCGCCCGTAAAACGGTTGCCGTGTTGCGGATATTTTTCGTAATTGCGTCGGAAAAAATCGGGCGTATCGGTAACGTAACTGAAAGCGCCTTCCAATTCGGCCAAAGCTTCCGAGGCAGGGCCGATAATAAAAGCAGCGCCTCCGGCAGCGGCGGTGTATTCGAGTGCATCACCTGGACGTCCCTGCGCCGTATCCATTCCAACTGCCATGGCATATTGCGCCATTCCGCTACCCACATAGCCTAGAGCAGCCTGCATGGCTTCGGTTCCGGCCTTACAGGCGAATTCCATATCTCCAGATGTATTCGCGGGAAAGATGTCCAAAGCCTGAGCTACGACGGTGCCACTTGGTTTTACGGCATAAGGATGCGATTCCGAACCGATCCAGAGCGCGCGGATTTTCTTCGGATTAATGGCGGCTCGTTTAAGGGCATTTTTTCCGGCTTCAATGCTCATGGTAATGGTATCTTCATCCGGGCCGGGCACGCTTTTTTGCTTGATGGGCAGGTGATTGCCATCCTGCTCGCCCCGCCAAACCCGAGAAATTTCCGAGGCCTTAATACGATAGCGCGGTACATAAGCGCCGTAACCGACAATCCCGACGGACTTTATTGGTCTCAAAATGTCATTCATTCTTACTCCGGTTCATTTTTCTTGAGCTGCATATAATTGCAGTATTTCTTATTTAAATTAAACGGGTAGTTAAAAAATTTTCCAATTAAAGGCAAGTTGGAAAAGAAAATCTCACAATTTTATTAAATTTTTACGGAGTGCATTTCGTATGTGGTGATATAGGGAGCAAACCGTTTCGTTAGACAAAGAAAGAATAGCGATACTACCTTGATTATTCTTATTAAAAAATACACTTAAAGCACTTTTCTTTTTGGGCCTAACTCGACTATCCCGCGCAGGCTTTTATGAAATCTTAACCGGAATTGAGTTAAACATAAGTAAATTTTAAGAGAACCGATTTATCTCAAGATTTTCTCACAGTCGGCTACCGGTGTTTACAAGTCTTTTGGCTTGCGGTAGGCTAAAATGATTTTCCACTCTTCTTCGCTTACCGGTTGAATCGATAAACGGCTTCCTTTTCGCAGAAGCATCATATTTTCCAATCCGGGAATCTGTTTTAGTTCATCTCTGAGAATAGGCGGATCGAACTCGGCAATGGCTTGCACATCCACCATGACCCAACGAGGATTTTCAGGATCACTTTTCGGGTCGAAATATTTCGATTGTGGATCAAATGCGGTTGGATCAGCATAAGCTTCGCGTACAACTTTGGCAATGCCCATAATAGCTTGTGGCTGCTTAACCGAATGGTAGAACAATACCAAATCACCTTTTTTCACCTGATCCCTCAGAAAATTGCGTGCCTGATAGTTCCGAATTCCGTCCCAGTAATCGGTGCGGTTAGGTTGTTGTTTTAAATCGTCCCAGGAATACGTTGACGGTTCTGTTTTAAAAAGCCAATAATTCACTTTGACTTCCCTTTCTTATTTAAACTAAAACGCTACCGTAAAATAAAGCAGCCGAACTTGCCCGGCTTTTTAATTGACAATTCAGTCGTTAAATTGATCGCCGTGTTCGCGAATGTCCCATTCCTGCGCAATAAAGGTTTCATCATCCGTTTTTATTAACAATTTCCCGATAAAACGAGCCACAGTCTCGGGCGAGAACAACTTGCCTTCCTCTTTTAATTCCAAAAATTTATTTAAGGAAGGAAACACTTCAGGCGAAGCTTCTCTTACCTGATCCTGCATGGGTGTATCGACCACACCGGGACGAACGCTGCCCACATAAATCCCCCGAGCGTTAAGTTCCATATTCCAAACCTGATACAACATGTGCAAGGCGGCTTTGGACGTACAATAGGCACCCCAACCGGCATAAGCATGATGTGCTGCGCCCGAGGAAATGTGTAAAATGCGGCTACCCCTTTCCAACATCGGCAATAAAGATTGTGTTAAAAACAAAGGCCCTTCCACATTAATGGCAAAATGAGTGCGCCATTCATCCAAGGAAACATTTGCCAAGGGTTTAACCGGTTGCAAAACGGCGGCATTGTGTACCACAAAACGCAGATTTTTTCCGCTTATTGCTTGTACAATGCGCTCGCGTCCTTCCGCTGAACTTACATCGGCCGGACAAATTTCAATTCTTTTAGGATTCAAAGCCTGCGTGTCCCGCAAGGCGCTTTCCCGACGCCCTACAGCCAAAACACGCATTTCGTAAGTATTGACCAATTCAAAACAAAGCGCGCGGCCGATTCCGGTGCCGCCGCCGGTAACAATTGCCCATGCTTCCATGGCATCTCCTTTATATCCAAAGGTTAAAAATATGTTGCGCCTTTTCTTTTAGAAGCGGATCGGCAAATTTATCAATTTCCCCTTGCAAACGCCCGAATGTTTCTTTTTTTAAAGGTTGCCCTTCCATTAAACTTTGCAAAAAACGCAAGCGTTGATCCGAGATAAATATATTCTTAAAACGACCTTCTTCGAATGAATATTTCACCGATAACGTTTGATCATCGGGAGTTGCAATGGTAATCACTACTTCACTTTCCGGTGATTGGCCGACATTCCAATCGAAATCACGATATTTTTCTTCAGCCAGTGTCTTGATTTCAGACCATTCACTATTGCTGAAAGATACGCGTCGCGGAGAATCTCCCAAAAACGCTTTAATCAGCATCGACCGCAGATCTTTCAAAGTCAGGTTTTGCCCGAGGAACGGGCGTAAATTGGTTATCGGAGCGGGTTTGGATCGGGTAGCACGACTTTTAATCAAACGATTATCAGGAACCTGCAACAGTTTTTTCAATCGGGACAAATCACTATTAAAAAGCAAGGTGCCGTGACTCAATAATCTGCCACGACTGCTAAATTGCGCATTACCTGAAATCTTTTTCCCACGAATATGTAAATTATTACGCTCATCCGGTTCAACAGGGACACCGAGGCTTTGCAATGTCCGCACAATGGGCTGCAAAAATTTCCGATATTGATTGAAATTGCGCAGGGTATGTTCGGTAATAAAAGCAATATTTAAATTGCCTTCATCATGCACCACGGTACCGCCGCCGGAAATTCGTCTTAATATGGGAACGTCCTGTTGCCAGCAGGCGCGCACATTGACTTCCTCCAATATATTCTGATGATGTCCCAAAACAACGGCCGGACGATTGACGTACATGAACAAATACGAATGCTCCGGAGCCAACCGGCGCACCGCCCATTCTTCCAAAGCCAAATTAAGCGCCGGGTCGGTAATCTCGGGTTCTAAAATCAATTTCCAGTTTTGTCCGAACATACCGGTCTTGCTTTATTTCGCAGTATCAAGCTCTTGTTCGATCTGAAAAACGGGACGAATATCCACCGGCAAATCGGTTAACTTGGCACGCAATGTTTTGATGGGTGCACTTTCAACGGCATATTTGGCCAAAAGCGCTTTGGCGCCTTGGTAATCGCCTGTGGCCTGGATTGTCAGTAATTTGTTGGCCAAATCTTTAACGGCCGGAGCGATCTTTTGCCAATTAACGCTAACCATCTTGGTATTGGGATCGTATTCGTACCCGCCTTTTTCCAACAGGTAATTAAAAATAAGCGCATTGCCGGCACCATGAGCCTCATTAATTCCGAAACGAATGGAACGGAAAATACCGGCTAAAAAGGTGGCCCAGATTTCCTTTTCAAACGACTTGGGATAAACGCCTTTTTCGATCATGTACAGATCGTTGTACATGCCCAACACATCGGCTTTGCACTCTTCAATGCTGGAATAGGTTTCCTTCAATTCCAATTTAACCGTGGTTTTACGGCCATTAACAACAATATTGCCAGGCCCCAAACCGTGCGAAATTTCATGCATTAACGTGTGATTGAAAAATCCGGCAAAGGTCACATACGGCAACTGATCGCGATTCATAATGCGCAAAGCAATGGGCTTGAGTAATTTTTCGAACTTGGCTTCATGCAGATTTTTCAATAAAACCTTTTTCGATCCTTTTGCTTCGCGCACGCGCTCATCGTTCGGCAGATTAAAGGCCAGAGTCTGAATGCCTGCCTTGGTGTCACCGGCGCTAAACACTTCCTGGACAACCACAATGGGTGATTCCGAGCCGCGATTGAAGTTCTTGTATTTGTCGGGAATCGGTAAATGCTTTTCCATGTCTGTCAGATATTGGGCAAATTTGGCCAGCTTGGCGCTCTCTTCCGGATCTTTAATGGTCACAAACGATTCAAACGAAGCTTTGTAATTGAACAGTTCGTCCTCGTACACCTCGTACGGGCCGATAATGGTTTCAATGGTATTATCTTTTAAATCCATCCAGGCTAAGTCGCTCTCATAATAATCGTTGGTGGCAAAGGCTTTGGCCCGCAGCAACAGATATTTTTTCAACGACGGATTGTCGGCAAATTCTGCGGCTTTGCGTAAATAGTCCGCCGCTTTATCCAGCCATTTTTTGTAGTATTCCGAATACGGAATGGCCACCAAATTTTTACCATGACGACGAATCACCGTCACTTCCGAAAGAAAGGCTTCTTTGTCCTTGGGATGGTTTTTAATCCAGTTTTCGAATTCTTCCCTGGTCATATC
>JALWEA010000336.1 GCA_027039465.1 Calditrichia bacterium
TCATTTATTCTTTTCCCTTTTATTATATTTTTTTTTATGATAATTATAAATTTAATTACTAGATTTATAAATAAATAATATTTAATAAATTATTAAATCATAATTTTTAGTAATTATGATGAATAAATATTTTAAAAGGTTATAAAATGTAGTAAATCAGATGATTCTAAGGCATTTATGTATAAACAGTATTATTATAGCCACATGGAAAGAAAAATATTATGAAAATTGATTACGAAATTATAAGAAAAGAAGAACTCACTGGTTCCATTAGAAATATGTTTGCTAAGATGTTAGAAAAACAAGGGAAAGTCAAAGGAGATTTAAGTAAAAAGGCCGATAGATGTAAATTTCTGTGTATAGTCAAGATTAATGATAAAATCTCTGGAATCGGTGCTATAAAAGAAAAAACTGAATCAGATTTTTCTAAACAAAAAGCATCAATTCCTGAATTGAAGGACTCTTTTCAATGGGAACTTGGTTATCTGTATGTCAATCCGGAATATTCTGGAAAGGGTATTGCTACAAATATTGTGCGGTTGCTTATTGAATCCTATGGCAAAGGGAACTTAATGGCATCTACTGAAATCTCAGCTAACCCTGCTATGGTAAAAATACTTGAAAAGTTTGGTTTTCGTCTTTATGGGAAACCTTGGAAAAGCGATATACATAATAATCATCTAGGATTATTTTTGAAATTTGAATAGTCGAAATACATTATCACCAAGCACATATCAAATAATCCTTCGCAGTGGACACTATTAAAATAATTAAATAAAAATCCGAGTCTAATGTTATCTCGAAGTTTGGCGCTGAAAACGTGAAAAAATTTCTTTTACCTGCGGAATTTTTAATCTTGAAACGCCCGCTTTTTTAACGATTTTTTTCTTCTCCAAAAAGGACGTGATTTTCTGCCGTCTGCACAAATATTGATTTACTGTTAACGCATAACGCTTTTTCAATATCCAATATGGAATATCCAATGATCAAGTAGCCAATATCAAATATCGGATTTCCAGTTCATACCGTCCCATTTAATAATTTAGCCAATATCCTATTCCGCAACCGTGTCTCGATACGATCCCGCTGACGCGGTCTCTACTCGACAACCGGTTGCTCCCGATTAACGATTAGCTGAGAGTTTGCACAACATCGTGGACTCGAAATTCGCACGACATCGTGGACTCCTTAACGTTCGCGATTTGCAAACAACGTGGATAATTTTAATGTAAAAAAAATTTTTTACTAAATATTCTCCTGAAACTAAAAAAGAAAAATATTTATGTCAAACTCAGAAAAAAACTTCATCAAAGGACTATTGATCTCTATGAGAACAATGTACCGATCCAGGAAAAACTAACGACTCTGAAAAAGTCAAAATCATGGCTTTACAAACGGCAAAAACGCTATCGGCGAAGAGACAATGATTGGTTTAAGAAAGATTCAAGAGCGCCTAAAACAAAAAGTAGAAAAACGAGCTTAGAGATGGAACATTTTCAATGAACAAAATTTTATTACAGAATTATCATTTAAAATTCTCTAAATGAAGTTCACGATGTTTGCAAATTATTTTTCACTAAATATCGTGAACTCCCCCATGGGGGAGTTTTGTCCACGATGTTGTGCTAATTTAGTGGTACTATTTCAGTCCGCGATGTTATGCTATTTGTCAATTAACGAATACACGAATAACGATAATGCCAGTTCCTAATATCCCATTCAACAATTCAACCAATAAACCATTCAACTCTTATACCCTTAACCCTTAACCTTCCTCCAATCCCAGTTCCCTTCCCCTTCCTTGCAATATTTGAAACAAATTGTTATCTTGAATGCTGTTATTTCGTTTGCCATTTGAAAAAAATTAAGAGGCTTTTCGGTATGCCCCGTTTTAGATATTTCTCATCACTAAATACACGCAATACTTAACCACGAAAGGGGAATGACAATGCCGAGTGAGGTGGAAAAATTTCTTAAGGTCAGGGACACGCTCCTGAATGCGCAAAGTTACGATCAGGCGATGAAAGATTTTGCCTGGCCGCATTTGACCAAGTTTAATTGGGCCTTTGATTATTTTGATCGAATGGCAAAGGGGAATCAAAACAAAGCGCTTATTTACACGGACACCAAAGGCAACGAGCGCATCGTAAGTTTTGATCAGCTTTACAAACGGTCGAATCAGGTAGCCAACTTTTTAACCGATGCGGGCATGCAAAAGGGTGACCGCGTATTGATTATGATGGAAACCTCCGTTGAAATTTTTGAAATTATTTTGGGGATTTTCAAAAACGGCGGTGTCATTATTCCGGCCGCATCTTTGTTAACCCCGAAGGATATTTCCGATCGCATCGATCGCGGAGAGATTAAAATCGTAATCGTCCACAAACCCTTTGTAACAAAATTTAATAAAGCCGGTGTAATGATCAAAAACCTTACGGCTATGATTGCCGTAGATGATATTTTTACTCCCGAAGATCCTTCCTGCGGTACTTATGAAGGTTGGTTGAATTACAAGGATGTTGATCAATATCCCGAAACTTACGTACCGGCGTTTATTACTTACACCACAGATCCCATGTTCATGTTTTTTACTTCCGGAACCACGGCAAAGCCCAAGTTGGTTATTCATCCTTATCATTACCCGATCGGCCATTTAACCACCATGTATTGGGTGGGCATGCAGCCTGGAGATATTCACTACAATATCAGTTCACCCGGCTGGGCAAAATATGCCTGGAGCAGTTTTTTTGCCCCGTGGAATGCTGGCGCAACAACCTTTACCATTCGCTATTCGCAGTTTGAACCCAAACCGGTTTTGCAAGCAATCGAAAAATACGGCATTAACACGCTGTGCGCTCCGCTAAGTGTGTGGAAACTTTTCGTTCAGGAAGATTTATCCAAATACAATTTTAAACTGCGTGAAATTGTGAGTGCCGGTGAACCGTTGAATCCGGAAATCATCCGCCAGGTTAAGGAGAAAATCGGCATTACCATGCGCGAAGGTTACGGACAAACCGAATCGACGTTGATGATCGGCTATTTTAAGGGTATGGAAATTAAGGAAGGATCGCTTGGGAAGGTGGCGCCAGGCTATCGGCTGAATGTTTTGAATGACCAAATGGATATTGTCAAACCGGGCGAAGACGGACAAATTGCGGTGGATATTTATCCGGTAAAACCTTTGGGGTTGCTGGAAGGTTACGATGACGAGCAAAAGAACAAAGAAATTTTTAAAGGCGGCTGGTATTTAACGGGTGATACGGCCTATACGGATGAAGACGGTTACTTCCATTTTGTGGGCCGCAATGACGATGTGTTTAAG
>JALWEA010000337.1 GCA_027039465.1 Calditrichia bacterium
AACCTACGGCTGTTGATCCGGTGACCGAAAATGTTCCCGAAATCTTTAAAGTTTGGCCTAATTTCCCGAATCCTTTTAATGCCAGCACCAGGATTCAATTTGAAGTATCTCGTTCAACGAACGTTACGCTGCAGATTTTTGATGTTCGCGGCCGAAAAATTTTTGAATCGCGGCGAACTTTCAATCCGGGCATCCATTCTTTTGTCTGGCGCGGAACGGATCGCAGCGGACATACTGTAGCTTCCGGTATGTACCTTTACCGTTTAATCGCCTGTAAGGGTGAGAACGCATGGGTCCGCCAGGATAGGATGCTGTTGGTTAAATAGATTTCAAGCGGATCGTAATAGAATGACATCCTTTTTCATTTTTCTTTTGTCATTTGTCCTTTGTCCTTTGTCTTTTTTTATTTTGTTTGTATTTTTTCTTGACAAACGAATTGCGTTCTTGTATATTTGCCGGAAATAAAAAAACGAAGAGCTGTATAATTATGCAAAATACGATGCAAAACATAACCCCTCTCAGCATTGCACCTGTGCAAACAGGTGCAATGTTTCGTATTTTGCATGCTCCCAAACTCATTAACATTCTATTGAATAACCTCCTTCTTCTCGGGATAATTATCCTTATTAGCCTAATTATAATTACGTTGCTATTAGGTTAATAGTAAGTCAATCCCGAGATCCAACATAACAAAATAATAACTCCCCCATTAAAATGTTAAATCGCGATTTCGGGATTGACCCCGGGAAGAAGCAGTTTATTCATAATGCTTGAATGTATTCAAAAGGAGGTCAATCGTGCGTTCCGATCTGGTAAAAAAAGGAATTGAAAAAGCGCCGCACCGCAGTTTGCTGCGAGCAACCGGAGTCATAAAATCGGATGAAGATTTCAATAAACCCTTTATTGGAATTGCCAATTCGTACACCGAACTCATTCCAGGCCACGTGCATTTGTATGCCTTGGGACAAATCGTAAAAAAAGCCGTACGCGAAGCCGGTGGTGTGCCGTTTGAATTTAACACCATCGGCGTGGATGACGGTATTGCCATGGGCCATATCGGCATGCGCTATTCACTGGCCAGTCGTGAACTGGTTGCAGATAGTGTGGAAACCGTAGTACAAGCCCATCAGTTGGACGGTATCGTTTTTGTTACCAATTGCGATAAAATTGTGCCTGGCATGGCCATGGCAGCCGTACGTTTGGATGTGCCGTCGATTTTTGTCTCCGGCGGGCCGATGAAAGCGGGGCATCTGCCGGACGGGCAACCGGTGGATTTGATTTCCGTTTTTGAAGGGGTCGGAGCGCGTTTGCGTAATGAAATTGACGATTCCGGTTTGAAAGAATTGGAAGTCAACGGCTGTCCGACCTGCGGTTCCTGTTCGGGGATGTTTACGGCCAATTCCATGAACTGCCTGCTGGAAGCACTGGGGCTGGCTTTGCCCGGTAACGGAACGATTGTGGCGGTTGACAAACGTCGCGAAGAGTTGGCGGCACAAGCCGGTCGGCAAATCGTTGAATTGGTCAAAAAAGACATTAAGCCTTCCGATATTCTCTCGCCCGAAAGTTTTAAAAACGCATTTGCCCTGGATTTGGCCATGGGCGGCAGCACCAACACCATTTTGCACTCGTTGGCTATTGCCAATGAAGCGGGTGTTCAAATCGAACTTCAGGAAATAAACGATTTGGCGCAAAAGGTGCCTTACCTGTGTAAAGTCAGTCCGGCCACGCCGTTCGTGCACATGGAAGATGTGGATGCGGCCGGTGGTATTTCGGCGATCTTGAAAGAGCTGAGTAAATTGGATGGCGTTTTGCATACCGAACGTCCGACGGTTACCGGCAAAACGCTGGGTGAAAATATTGCCGACGCTGAAATTAAAGAACCGCGCGTTATTCGGCCGCTGGACAATCCGTACGCCAAAACCGGCGGATTGGTTGTTATGTTCGGCAATCTGGCGCCGCAGGGCGGAGTGGTTAAGACTGGCGCGGTCGATCCTAAAATGATGGTGCACGAAGGCCCGGCGCGCATTTTTAATTCCGAAGCCGAAGCGCTGGAGGCCATCGGTAAGAACGACATTCATCCCGGTGATGTGGTGGTCATTCGTTACGAAGGGCCCAAGGGCGGCCCTGGCATGCCGGAGATGCTATCGCCAACCAGCGCCATCATGGGCATGGGCTTGGGAGACAAAGTTGCACTGATTACCGACGGCCGTTTTTCCGGTGGTACGCGCGGCGCCTGCATCGGACATGTTTCTCCCGAAGCCGCCGAAAGAGGCCCGATTGCCGCATTGCAAGAAGGGGATCGTATTAAGATCGATATCCCCAATAAACGATTGGATGTTTTAATTCCCCGGGAAGAAATGGAGCGGCGTTTGGCTGATTTGCCGCCGTTCGAACCTAAAATCAAAACCGGCTATTTGGCGCGATATCAACAAATGGTGACATCGGCCAATACCGGCGCTATTTTGAAAAATCCATGGATGTAAATCATAAAAAGGAGAAGTCTGATGTCTTCATCCCCTAAAATGTATGACGGCGCGGAAATTTTATTCGAAAGCCTGCGCCGGGAAAATGTGGAACATATTTTTGGCATACCTGGTGGCGCCACCATTCAGATTTACGAAAAGCTGTATGATATCAACTTTTTGAAACATATTTTAACGCGCCACGAACAGGGTGCAACCCATGCGGCCGATGGTTACGCCAGAGCAACCGGCAAGGTAGGTGTGGTCCTGGTTACCTCCGGGCCGGGTGCAACCAATACGGTAACGGGCATTGCCACGGCCTATATGGATTCTTCTCCTATTGTGGTTTTTACGGGACAGGTACCTACCAATCTGATCGGCAACGACGCTTTTCAGGAAGCGGATATTATCGGCATTACGCGTCCCATTACCAAACATAGTTTTTTGGTACGCGATGTCAACGATTTGGCCTCGGTGGTGCGTAAAGCATTTTACATCGCCAAATCCGGGCGGCCTGGCCCGGTTGTGGTCGATTTGCCCAAAAATGTCATTAGCGCCATGGCGCCTTTACACTACCCTGAAAAAGTGGAGGTGCGCGGCTACAAACCCAAATACGAAGGACATATTAATCAAATAAAAAAGGCGGCCAAAGCCATCGCCAACGCTAAACGCCCCTTGTTGTATGTTGGCGGCGGAGTGATCATGTCCGGTGCAACCCCGCAACTGCGTGCCTTTGCCATTGAAAACAATTTACCCGTTACCATGACTTTGCAAGGTTTGGGCGCTTTTCCTGGTACCAGCGAGCTTTCGTTGGGCATGTTGGGTATGCACGGCATGTACTGGGCCAATCAGGCCATCAACCATTGTGACGTGCTGGTGGCTCTGGGGGCCAGGTTCGATGACCGTGTAACGGGCAAGCTGGAAACCTTTGCACCGGATGCGTTCAAAATTCATGTGGATATTGATCCCAGTTGCATAGATAAAAATGTGGAAGTGGATGTGCCTATCGTGGGTGATGTGGGGCAGGTTTTGGATGAGCTGCGCAAAGCCATGCCGCACAAACCGGACACAACGGAATGGTGGAAGGAAATTCGCGCATGGCAAAAGGAATGTCCGTTAACTTATGACATGAGCGACGGCAAATTGCGTACCCAGTTCATTCTGGAACGTCTTTCCGAGAAAACCAAAGGCGATGCGGTGATTGTAAGTGATGTGGGTCAGCATCAGATGTTCATTGCTCAATATTACAAATTTACCAACCCGCGTTCTCTGCTTTCCAGCGGGGGACTAGGCACCATGGGCTTTTCTGTTCCGGCTGCTTTGGGCGCATCGTTCGGTGTGACCGACCGACCGATCATTTCCATTAGCGGTGACGGCGGCTTTGCCATGAACATGCAGGAAATCCTCACTGCCCGCTACTACAAACGTCCTGTCAAGTTTATCGTCATTAACAACAGTTATTTGGGCATGGTGCGTCAGTGGCAGGAATTGTTCTACAACGAACGTTACAGCTTCACCGATTTAACGGGCGCCAATCCCGATTTCCACAAAGTGGTGGAAGCCATGGGCGTTAAGTCCTTTGTTACCAGTCGCATTGATGAAGTGGACGGCATTTTGGATGCCATGCTAAATTACAACGACGGGCCGGTTTTTGCCGAATTTCGGGTGATCAAAGAAGAAATGGTCTTTCCCATGGTTCCGGCCGGCGCTTCCGTTTCGGACATGATTTTGGATCGTTTGGATCCGGAAAGGTTGGTGTAAGATGAAGCATACCATTAGCATTCTTTTGGAGAATCGTTTTGGGGCCTTCGATCGTGTGGCCAATCTGTTCAGCGGAAAAGGATTTAATCTGCACAGCATCACCATCGGTGAAACGGAAATCAAAGACGTGATGCGCATGACCATTGTCACCTCAGGCAACGATCAGATTATCGATCAGGTGCTCAAACAATTGAATCGTTTAATCGACACGCTGAAAGTGATTGACCTTTCGGAACACGAACGTACCGAGCGGGAATTGGCCCTGATTTCGGTTAATTATCAAAAAGGAACGCTGGAAGAACTGAAAAACATTAGTGATATCTTTCGCGGTAAAATTGTGGACATTAACAACAAATCGATTATGATCGAGGTTACCGGGCCTCCGGCCAAAATCAATGCGGCGGTCAATGTGCTGATGCCTTACGGGATTAAAGAAATGGCGCGCACAGGTACCGTGGCCCTGAAACGCGGCGAACAGATTAATGCCTTAAAAGAGGATGTTACGGAATAAAAGACAAAAGACAAAAGACAAATGACAAAAGAAAAAGGAAAAAAGACAAAAGAAAAATGAAAAATGAAAAAGGAAAAAGGAAGATAAAAGACAGAAGACAAATGAAAAAGGATATAGGAAGGACGGAGTGCTTCCGCAGACAGGTATGAGTTCCGATTAACGGATATACGAATAGACGAATAACGTTTTTTCGATTTAACCATTCAACCAAAAAACCAATTAACCATCAATAACCATTCGGAAAGGGAAAAAATGAAAGTTTATTACGACAAAGACGCTTCATTGGACGTTTTGAAAGATAAGAAATTAGCCGTTTTAGGCTACGGCAGTCAGGGGCATGCCCATGCATTGAATCTGAAAGACAGCGGCATGAATGTGCGCGTGGGATTGCGTAAAGACAGCGCTTCCTGGCCCAAAGCCGAAGCCGCCGGTTTAACCGTCATGGAAACACCGCAAGCGGCCGAATGGGCGGATGTGATCATGATTTTGCTGCCCGATCAAACGCAAAAAAAGGTTTACGAGCAGGACATCGCGCCGCATTTGAAAAAAGGCGACACTTTGGCCTTTGCCCACGGATTTAACATCCATTACAAACAAATCACTCCGCCGGAATATGTAAATGTGATTATGATTGCGCCGAAAAGTCCGGGGCACATGGTTCGTCGTACCTTTGAACAGGGTGTGGGAACGCCGTGTTTGTTTGCCGTTCAGCAGGACTACACCGGCAACGCTAAAGAGATCGCTCTGGCCTGGGCCAAAGGCATTGGCGGCACACGCGCCGGAGTGATTGAAACCAATTTCAAAAACGAGACCGAGACGGATTTATTCGGCGAGCAAGCCGTGCTGTGTGGCGGTTCGGAAGAACTGATCAAAACCGGGTTCGAGGTATTGACCGAAGCCGGATATCCGCCCGAGCTGGCTTATTTTGAAGTGATGCACGAACTGAAACTGATCGTCGATTTGTACTATGAAGGCGGTTTAACGCTGATGAACTATTCGGTCAGCGATACGGCCGAATACGGCGGAATGACGCGCGGGCCGCGAGTGATTACCAAAGAAACCAAAGAAAACATGCGTGGCATTCTCAAAGAAATTCAGGACGGCTCGTTCGCCAAAGAATGGATTGAAGAAAATGAAAAGGGACAACCCACGCTTAAAAAATTGCGGGAAGAATATTTGAATCATCCCATTGAAAAAGTTGGAGCGCAATTACGTAAAATGATGCCATGGTTAAAGGAGAAAAAGTAATGGAACCGGATGTAACAAAAAACATTACCGTTTTGCCCGGCGACGGAATCGGGCCGGAAGTTACCGCGCAAGCCGTAAAAGTTCTTAAAGCGGTAGCCAAAGCATTCACAATGGATATTTCCTTAACGGAAAAGCCCTTCGGGGGAATTTCCATCGATCAATACGGAGAACCCTTAACGGACGACACGTTGCAAACCTGCCTGCAGTCAGACGCCGTTCTTTTGGGTGCGGTTGGCGGCCCGAAATGGGAAGACCTGCCGCATCATCAAAAACCGGAAGCGGGTTTGTTAGGCATTCGTAAAGCATTGGGATTGTTTGCCAATATTCGTCCGGCCAAGGTGTATCCGGCATTCGTTAACAATTCAACCTTAAAACCGGAGGTGTTACGCGGGACCGATTTTGTGGTCCTGCGGGAACTTACCGGCGGAATTTACTTCGGCCAGCCGCGCGGATACAATGCCGAAAAGGGCTGGAATACCATGGTGTACGAGAAGTACGAAGTGGAACGCATCGCACGCAAAGCCTTTGAAATTGCCGGATTGCGCAATAAACGTGTTACCTCCGTGGATAAAGCCAACGTGCTGGATGTCTCACAATTTTGGCGCGATGTGGTGGCGGAAGTGCACAAAGAATACCCGAATATTGAACTGAACAACCTGTACGTGGATAACGCGGCCATGCAAATTGTGCGCGATCCCAAACAGTTCGATGTCATTTTAACGTCCAATCTGTTCGGTGATATTCTCAGCGATATTGCGGGCATGATTACCGGAAGTTTGGGCATGTTGCCCTCCGCCAGTTTGGGTGAAAAGCATGCGCTGTACGAACCGGTTCACGGCAGTGCGCCGGATATTGCCGGACAGGGCAAAGCCAATCCCATCGCCGCTATCGGCTCGGTTGCCATGATGTTCAATTATTCGTTCCAGATGACCAAGGCGGCGCAAATTATCGAACAGGCCATTGAAGCCACACTGCAGGCCGGGTACCGAACGGCGGACATCTTTCAACCCGGAACCAAGTTGGTTGGTACTGAGGAAATGGGCGATCTGATTGTGGAAAATTTTGAAGCCATTTTTCACGAAGAAGGCTTGGGCGTGTTTACGCTTTGAAAATTCGGGTTGTCATTCTGATGTCGGGAGCCATGGCTGGTGCTATGGATTATTAAGGCATTGATATGAATTGATCGGGATTCGGTTGAATTGTTGAATGGGAGATCGTTAAGCGTGTATTCGTTATTCGTATATTCGTTAATCGTAAAGGTCTGTCATTGCGAACGATCCCGCGAGCCTGCGAGCCGGAGAGTGAAGCAATCCCATCCAAAGCGGCAACGACCCTGAATAATGTTTGGGATTCTTCTCCCGCTGAAGCGGAACTCAGAATGACAGTCCCGTTCACAATTAACAATTCAACCATTTAACTATTTAACAAAAAAAGAATCGAGGTGATTTAAATGTCACGTAAAAAAGAAAAAATCGTCATTTTCGACACAACGCTGCGCGACGGTGAACAATCGCCGGGCGCTTCCTTAAATATTTCCGAAAAAGTGGAAATCGCGCGTGAGTTGGCGCGCCTGAATGTGGATGTGATTGAAGCGGGTTTTCCTGTTTCTTCTCCGGCGCAATTTGAGGCCGTGCAACGCATTGCCGATGAAGTGGAAACCACCATTGCCGCATTGGCCCGCGCCAAAGAAGTGGATATTAAAGCTGCGGCGGACGCGCTCAGGAATACACCGCACAAACGTATCCACACTTTTTCAAGTACGTCCGATTACCACATTCTGGGTAAGTTCGGCGATGACCGTTACGGCAAAACACTGGCCGAAAAACGCCAAACTATTTTGAAGATGTCCGTAGATGCGGTTCAATACGCCAAAACTTTTTGCGACGATGTGGAATTCTCGGCCGAAGACGCCGGACGCACGGACATCGGTTATTTGGCCGATGTGGTACAGGCGGCCATCGAAGCCGGGGCGACCACCGTCAATATTCCCGACACCACCGGCTACACTTTGCCTTGGGAATTTGCCGCTAAAATCGAAGAACTGTTCAAACGAGTCAAAAATATTGATCAGACCGTAATCAGCGTGCATTGTCATAACGATTTGGGTTTGGCCGTAGCCAACTCTTTGGCCGCCGTCCAGGCAGGCGCGCGACAGGTGGAAGTTACCGTGAACGGTATCGGCGAGCGGGCCGGTAATGCTTCGCTGGAAGAATTTGTCATGATTCTCAATGTGCGCAAAGATATCTTACCGTTCTTTACCGATGTCAACACCCGCGAAATTTACAACGCCAGTCGCATGGTTTCGTCCTTTACCGGATTTCCCGTGCAGCCTAATAAAGCGATTGTGGGCAAGAATGCATTCGCACACGAGTCGGGCATCCATCAGGACGGCATGTTAAAGAGCCGCAGCACGTATGAAATCATGAAACCGGAAGACGTGGGCGTGCATCGCAGCAAAATCATTTTGGGACGCCATTCCGGTCGGCACGGTTTGAAAGTCCGTTTAAAAGAATTAGGCTACCATTTGTCGGAAGATGAATTGAATAAAACCTATCAGGCTTTTTTGAAATTGGCGGACAAGAAGAAAGAAGTGTACGACGAAGATTTGCGTTTTTTGATGGGCGATGAGATTCGCGGCGAAGAAGGCTTCTTTAAATTGGAATATTTGAACGTCAGCATTGGCACCGATGCCATTCCCAAAGCCACGGTTCGCTTGATGAAGCAAGGCAAAACCGTGGAAAAATCGGCCGAAGGCGACGGGCCGGTGGATGCGGTCTTTAACGCTATTGATCAGGCTTTGGATATGAAGTATTCCATCGAAGATTATCAGGTACGCTCGGTAACTTCGGGTCGTACGGCCATGGGCGAAGTGCATGTAACCGTGCGCAACGGAACCATGGAAGCACACGGACGCGGTGTTTCCACTGATATTATCGAAGCCAGCGGTAAGGCCTATTTGCAGGCGGTGAACATGATCGTTCAGAAAAAGAACGAACTGTTGAAACAAGGAGCGTAATCTATGGGAATGACCATCACGGAAAAGATTTTAGCCAAAGCGGCGGGCAAAAAGGAAGTGACGCCGGGACAGAACTTGTGGTTGAATGTGGATGTCTTGATGACGCATGACGTTTGCGGCCCGCCCACGATTGATATCTGGAGAAGGGAATTCGGCGAGAAAGCCAAGATTTGGGACAAAAACAAATTGGTCATTTTTCCCGATCACTACATTTTTACGGCCGATTTCCACGCCAATCGCAATGTGAGCATTTTGCGCGAGTTTGCCAAAGAACAGGAACTACCCAATTATTACGATGTGGGCACGGAGCGCTACAAGGGCGTTTGTCACATTGCCCTGGCCGAAGAAGGATTCGATTTGCCTGGCACGGTGCTCATCGGCACCGACTCACACACCTGTACGGCCGGAGCTTTCGGTCTGTTTGCCACCGGTGTGGGCAACACCGACGCGGCCTTCATTTTGGGCACCGGTAA
This sequence comes from Calditrichia bacterium, assembly GCA_027039465.1. Lineage (GTDB taxonomy): Bacteria > Calditrichota > Calditrichia > Calditrichales > Calditrichaceae > Caldithrix. The sequence goes on from JALWEA010000337.1 coordinate 9,472, forward strand.
AATCTGGGAAAAAGTTCCCGAAAGCATGAAGTTCGTTTTTGAAGGTAAGATGCCGGAATATTTAACAGCCAAGGATTTGATTCTTTGGATTCTGGGTGATATTACCACGGACGGCGCAACCTATCGGGCAATGGAATTTACCGGCGAAGCCGTACATGCTTTGAATATTGACGAACGCATGACCCTGACCAATATGGCGGTGGAAGCAGGGGGCATGAACGGCATCATCGAGCCGGACGATGTGGTGCGCAGTTATTTGCGCGGTCGAACGAATAAACGTTATGAGGAATTCTTTAGCGATGCCGATGCCACCTACCAAAGCGTTTACAATTACAATGTGGAAAAGTTGGAACCGGTGGTGGCCAAACCGCATAGCCCGGACAATCGCGCAACTGTGCGTGAAGTTAAAGGCACCAAATTGACCAAAGCTTATTTGGGCTCATGCACCGGCGGCAAGTTTACCGATTTTTACAATGCGGCTAAAATTCTGAAAGGCCGTAAGGTAAAAGTGCCTACTTTTGTGGTGCCCGCTTCCACGTCCATTGTCAAACGATTGCGTTTGGAGAAGATCGACGGTCAAAGCATCGAAGACATATTGATCGACGCAGGTTGCGTGATTGCGCCGTCATCCTGTGCGGCCTGTTTGGGCGGCCCGGCCGATACGGTGGGACGTTCCATTGATCACGATGTGGTGATTTCGACGACCAACCGGAATTTTCCAGGCCGCATGGGCAGCAAAAAGGCCGAGGTTTATTTGGCTTCGCCCTTGACGGTGGCCGCTTCGGCGGTAACGGGTGTGATAACCGATCCGAGGGATGTTTAATTTTTCATCCTTAATCCTAAGGATTCATCAAAAAGATGATCAAAGGAGCGGAAGCGAGCTTTTAAATTTGATGTTTAAAACAAAAAGGAAGAAAGATGCAAAAAGTAATAAAAGGCAAAGTGTACGTTTTGGGCGATAATATCGACACCGATCAAATCATTCCTGCCGAGCATTTGGTGTACAGCCTGAGCGATCCGGAAGAA
>JALWEA010000338.1 GCA_027039465.1 Calditrichia bacterium
CAAAATCAGGAAAATGCCGTTGGCAATTCCTTTTTAACCGGCATCGGCAACAATCTGGCCTCGATTTTCGCCGGATTGGCCATCATTCCCACGGTGTTTGCATTAACGCCTGATTTTGGCGCAGCCATGGGCATGTTAAAGGCAGGAAATCAGGGGTTGGCTTTTATTTCTCTGCCCAAATTGTTTGCGCAAATGCCGGCCGGTATTTTCTTTGTTTCCGTATTTTTCCTAGCGCTTTTTTTTGCGGCTATGTCTAGTTTAATCTCCATGTTTGAGTTGGCCTCCCGCGTGCTGATCGACTTCGGGCTCACCCGAAAAAAAGCCGTCCTTTGGATCGGCGGAATTACTTTTTTGCTGGGTACACCGTCCGCTCTTTCACTGACGTTTTTTGACAATCAGGATTGGGTTTGGGGATTGGGATTGCTGTTGAGCGGTTTCTTTTTTATTTTTATTGTTAATCGCATCGGGCCGGAAACGTTTTTAAATCGCTGGGTACTGACGTCCAAAGCCAAAAAACGATCGATCGTTATGTTTAAAGTGCTCTTCCGGCTCCTGATGCCTTTGCAATTTCTTTTAATGATCGGCTGGTGGTTTTTCCAGTCCGTGCAGTGGAATCCCAAAACCTGGTGGCAACCTTTTCGTACCTTTAGTTTGGGAACGGTCATATTGCAATGGCTGGCGGTTATTTTCGTAGGTATTTGGGCGGCCAACAAGTTTGACCGGTGGCTGCGTAAACAATTAACAAAAACAAAGGTGCTTGATGAAATCCGTTGATCAGGTCATAAAAGAAATTGAGGCAGGAAAGTTCGAGCCGATTTACGCCTTGATCGGGCCGGAAAAATTTTACCACGACCGAATTATTCATCTTTTGTCCGAAAAAATGTTTCAGGATCCGGCCAGCCGCGACCTGAACGAAATTATTCTTTACGGCACGGAAAACACGCTAGCCGAGGTGCTTTCGCAGGCAACCTCATATCCCATGCTGGCGCCTAAAAAGCTGATCATTGTCCGTGAATTTGAAAAGATGAAAATTCAGGATGCAGAGATTTTTACAAAATACTTAAACAAACCGGCTAAATTTTCCGTACTCATATTGAGTATTGCGGATGCACCGCGTAATAAAATCTTCCAGGCAATAAGCCAATTACCAGGCGCGGTGGATTGCAAGGCCATCCCGGAAAGTCGCATGCCCCAATGGCTGATGCAATATTCCGAGCAGCAGGGCTATCCGTTAACACCGGACGCGGCTCATTTTTTAATCGCCAATGTCGGCCCCAGCATTTTGGCCTTGAAAAACGAACTGGAGAAATTAATCAATTTCAAAAACGAGCCGTCTCCGATTACCATCGAAGATGTGCAAAGCACCTCGGGCATGTATCGCGAAGCGAATGTGTTTGCTTTGCAAAAAGCTTTAAGCCGACGCCAATTGGCCAAAAGCATTGAAATCGGCCATTTATTGTTGGAAACCGGAGCCGATGCCACGACCATTAACGCTGTATTGTTCGCCTTTTTCCGCAAGGTGCTCATCACGGCTGCATTGCGTCGGCAAAATGTAAGTCCGGCCCAAATCAAACAAAAAATGCATTTGTACGATTTCCAATTAAGAGATTTTATGGAAACACTTAAATTTTTTAGCTTTGAGCAATTGAAAAAGGTTTTGGTGCTCTTGCATCAATTCGACTTGGCTCAAAAAGGGATTCGCACCGATACTAGTAAAAATCTGGAAGTTTTATGTTACAAGATTTGCAGAACGTAAAATCCCATTGTATTTTTGAATCATTGTAAAAAATTTTTAATCAAATAAAAAAAATCGGAACTATTTATTTGGCATGAATGTTTAACAGAAAGTTTACAAATGGTGAAGACTGAAAGCGTATTAAAAAAGACGGATAATTCACCGACAGACGAAGAATTAATTGCCCGATTTCAACAGGGTGATAATTATGCGTTTGACTTACTTGTAAAACGCTACAAAGACCCTTTGTTGAACTTCGTTTATCGTTTTGTCGGAGAAAGAGAAGAAGCGGAAGACATTGTCCAGGAGACGTTCTTAAGGCTGTTCAAGAACAAACATTATTATCGGGAAATAGCCAAGTTCTCAACCTGGATTTATACCATCGCCGGCAATTTGGCCAAGACGGAATTGCGCAGACGTAAACGCAGAAAATTGTTATCAATCAGTCATTTTATGTCGACTGATAAGGATTACGATATTCCGGACGAAGACAGTAATCCGGAGCGAGATACAAATACGGTGATTACGGATAAAATTATTCAACAGGCTATTGACAAGTTATCACCGAAATTTAAACAGGTAATCCTTTTACGTGATGTACAGGGATTTTCGTACGAAGAGATTGCACAAATTGTTGGTATCCCTTTAGGGACCGTAAAATCGCGGGTGAATCGCGCCCGTTTGAAATTACAGGAAGATCTCCAACAATTGATGAACGAACAATAAATAACAGGGAGTTGTAGCCTATGATCTCGTGTGATACCGCAAAAAGTATGTTGTCCGATTACTTGGAGCATACTTTAACTCCGGATGAACGGTCTTCGGTGGAAGAGCATTTGTCCCAGTGCCATGAATGTAAGCGCGTGTACGATGACGTCGCATTTTTAACGGCCAAATTGCGTGCATTGCCGGCCATTCAAACTTCGGAGGATTTCGACGGACAGTTACGCCTGCGCATTTCTGGAAATTACGCACAGACCAATCATCCCGTGATCTCCAAAAAAGGGTTTACTTTCGGTTTGTCCGGCGCCGCTTTAATTGCCGTTATTACTTTTTTTATTTTAACAACCAATTCTCCTGAACCTCAACCGCTTATTCAGCAATCAAGCAATCAAATCATTAACAGGGCAAATCAAGTTTCATCTCCCATTGTTCGGACGCAATCGGTTTCGAAAGCCGCACCCGTGGAAATTGCCAATGATAACGATTCCTTGAACCAACAGCCGCAGAAAGTGAATCAGGAGAATATAAAACTGGTCGACCAGGTAAAGAATTAATCTTCCGAACCTGATCGACTTTTTTATCGGAATTAAAACTCGACGGCTGTCGGGCTTTTTGTTGCCCGCCAAATCTTTGACGTCGGGTAAAATTTGCTCGTCCGGCCGTAATTGTAATTGTTTTAACGGGTTTTAATTCAATTCCCCATCGTTACTACTTGTTTTTCGAAAATTTTATTCTTAAGTTAACACGCTTTAAAACAAATGAGTAAGCCATTGCAAAATTTTGTAATATTAACCGTTTTAATTATTATCGGTGTTCTCGTTAACCCCGAATCCTGGGGATTTTGGGGGAAATTTG
>JALWEA010000339.1 GCA_027039465.1 Calditrichia bacterium
GATTATCGGCCCATCGATGGATCAAATGATAAAGTCCGCCAAAGGCAAAGGCCAAAAACGTGGCCGCATCAATGGTGGGATCAAAAAAGCCGTCGGCTACGCCCTGTTCATACGTTTTGGAAAAGGTGACCACCAAATGATCGTATTCATTTCGCGAGGCATCCATGCCTTTTTTGCGCAAGATGTTGTGTTCTTTAATAACCACCATACCCAATCTGGGATTGGCCGTGAAGACGTCGAAAGCAGTGGCTACCATGGCATGAACTTTTTGCAACGGATCCAATTCCTTATTGGCGCTAATGGCATCCAATTTTTCACCCAATTCCTGCCAGATGGTAGCAATCATTTTAAAAAGAAGGTCTTCTTTGTTTTTAAAATAGGTATAAACGCTTCCGTGGGCCACGCCGGCTTCCTGTGCAATTCGGCTGATTTTGGCATCACGGTAACCGTCTTCGGCAAACACTTTGATGGCCGCACTAAGAATTCGTTTTGCTTTTTCTTCCTTTTTTAAACGCATGATCTTTTTCCTTCTAAAGTACGCCTAAAGATTCGGCATAAAGCGATAACAGTTGAGCGGAAAAAAGGCATCGATCTACCGTAAAAGTCATATAAAATCTTTATGCCTGTTAATGTTTTATTTTGATTTTATTTTATATTCAAAAATCGGTTCCGATTTATTACCGACAAAATAGGCATTGACGATGTGCAGTTCAAGAATTTATTTCGATTTTAATTTTAACCAATCTTCTTTTAAAATGCCCATAACGTAAAAATCATGGTAGCGGTTGTCAAAATACATCGCCTGACGCAACGTGCCTTCTATTTTAAATCCGTTTTTTTCATAGGCTTTCACAGCCCGAGGGTTGTCCGTACTCACGTGTAACTGGATGCGATTAAAATTCAACGTAGCAAAAGCATAATCGATGATCAAACGTGTTACTTCGCTACCATATCCATGCGACCAATTTTTGGATTCTGCAATGGCAATGTAAAAGGTGGCCATGCGCCCTACCCAATCGATGCGCACCAAAGCTGTTGTTCCGATGGGCTCGTCCGGTTCTTTGGTGGCGATGGTAAACCAAATGCTGTTATGATCTTTAACGCGCTCATCAATACGTTGCCGGTGCTCCCGAACATTGGTGGGCAGAGCGTAATAAAGATAGGCGCGCGCTTCGGGATGATTTTCCGACAAAGCATATACCGGCGCGTCTTCTTCTTCCGGCGCCCGCAAATAAATTTTTTCACCGATTAAGAAAGGATTGGTCATGGCAGCTCCTTAATGAACAATCAAGCAAGTCGAACTTTAAATTTTTTGAGAACAAGCTTTTACGATCTGAATCCGTAATCGTCGATCAACTTTTCGATTAAACGACCGTCCGCGTACGACAGGTCGGTAATGTAAAAGCCCGTATCATAAAATTGCGGATTAACATCCTTTTTAGTCCAGCGACTTTCGGCATTAAATTCAATTTCCGATTTTTCGAAAATCTCCACCGGCAAATCCATGCGTAGTTTAAAATGTTTGTTGGTCTCCAGCGGTTCTTCGCTCATAATCATGATGCCTTGAGGAGAAATATCGATTAAATGGCCGAGAAGCTCATTGGTATCCCGATCAAAGACCCGAAGATAATAGATTAAATGTCTGCGTTCCAATTTACGTTTTTCCGTCATACTCTTCCTTTTATGTTTTCGTCGAGTTAAGAGTCTAAATTAATCTGTAATTTAGCAAATTTCGGCTTAGAGTAACAATATTTTTCTTGTAACTCTGCAGCTTAAAAATAATCAAATGGAAACAATGTAAATTCTACAAACAATCAAAACCAATAGCGATTAGGCTCTTGCAGCACCGCTATTGCTTATTTCGGCAAAATAATGGTATATTTGAATTTTATAAATAGTATGCCGATTGTATTTAAGGAATTAACGGGAACCTCAATTTGAAAATTAAAAACGGAGCGTTTAAATGGATGCTTTAGGACAACATATTTTAGTTGAATTTATGGGATGCGATCCCGAAGTATTAAATGAAGTAACTACGGTTGAACAAGGCATGATGGAAGCGGCCGACCGATCCAATGCCACCATTATTAATTCCACTTTTCATTATTTTTCGCCGTACGGCGTTTCCGGCGTGGTGGTGGTTCAGGAAAGTCATTTGGCCGTGCACACCTGGCCGGAGTATCAATATGCGGCCGTGGATTTGTTCACTTGCGGCGACACGGTTGACCCGTGGAAAGCCTTTGATCATCTGAAAAACGTTTTTAAAGCGCAGAACTATTCCGCGTTGGAAACTTGGCGCGGCTCTTTGAATTTGTTAAAGCGCATTGATTTCGATCCAAAGGAAATGCGCGAAGAATTTAAACGGTACATGCAACAGGGCCGTATTGAGCGTAATGTATGGCTGACGGATAAAGATGAAAATATTGCCCTGTCCTTGCGCCACACAGGTGAAGTTCTTTACAATGAACGTTCTCCGTATCAGCATGTCAAGGTACTGGATACGTATGCTTTCGGCAAAACGCTGACCATCGACAACATGATCATGTGCACCGAAAAAGATGAGTTTCATTATCACGAAATGATGACCCATCCGGTTATGCTGGCCCACGGTAACGTAAAAAATGCGCTGGTTATCGGTGGCGGCGACGGAGGTGTGGTGCGTGAAATATTAAAACATCCCGAGGTGGAAAAAGTAACCATGGTCGAGATCGACGAAAAAGTAGTGGAAGCTTCGCGTAAATTTTTGCCGCACATTGCTGCAGCCTTCGACGATCCCAAATTGAATCTGATTATTGGCGACGGCATTAAGTTTGTGGCCGAAGCACCGGCCGGAACTTATGATTTGATTGTGGTGGATTCTACGGATCCCTACGGGCCGGCCGAGGGACTTTTTTCAACGGAATTTTACCGCAATTGCCACCGAATTCTAAATGATGACGGTATGTTGGTCGTACAGGGTGAAGCGCCGAGATTCAACGAAAAAACTTTTGTGGAAATTCATCAAACATTAAAAGATATTTTCGGTGCAAACAAGGCGGATGTCATGTTATTCCACGTACCAACCTACCCGACCGGCGTTTGGAGCGGACAAATTGCATCCAAAGGCAAGGTCGATCCCAAAAAGTTTGATGCGGACAAAGCGCGGGCTTTCAGCACGGAGCACGGATTACGCTATTACAGCCCTGAAATCCATGCGGCTTCTTTTGTCTTGCCGCCTTATGTCAAAGAAATGTTGGGACAAAAATAAAACTTAAACCGAGCGATTAAATTGCTAAATCTAAAAAGAGCCTGTCATTGCGAGGCCGGTAAC
>JALWEA010000340.1 GCA_027039465.1 Calditrichia bacterium
TTCTGATATTGGGATTGATCTTATGTAGTTCCGTCGAAAGATCACCGCCGCTACCGCCCGGCATAATAACATCCGTGAGAACCAAATCAATTTCATTAATCCGATTTTTAAACAATTCAAACGCATCGGAAATATTACCGGCATATAAAACATTGTAGCCGAATTCTTTTAAGGTGGTAATAATAAAATTTCTTACACTTTCTTCATCTTCGACGATTAAAATGGTTTCCGTTCCAATTAAATTCTTATGAGGCGTTTCAGGGGCGGAAGCATCCAGCTCCGAAGCATTCACAATTGGAAAATAAACATGGAATACCGTACCATGCCCCACTTCACTGTAGACCTGAATGTAGCCTTTATTTTGTTTTACGATTCCGTAAACCGTTGCCAATCCGAGGCCGGTACCTTTCCCTTTTTCTTTTGTGCTGAAAAACGGTTCAAAAATGTGTTTTATGGTTTCCTGATCCATACCGATGCCCGTATCAATGACAGACATTTTAACATACCAACCTTCCGTTATTCCAGCATGTTTGTTAATGAAGGTGGAATCGACGAATTGGTTCTTTAATTCAATAGTCAGCTTACCTCCTTTTGGCATGGCATCGCGTGCATTCACAATCAAATTCATTATAACTTGCTCAATTTGTGTCGGGTCGGCCTTGATAGTACCCAAGTGCTTGTCATATAAAATTAGCAATTCAATATCTTCTCCGATCAGCCGTTTGAGCATTTTTTCCAATTCATGTAACACATGATTCAAATTAAGTAGCTTGGGCTGGATAATTTGTTTGCGGCTAAATGCCAATAGCTGGGAAGTTAGAGCGGAGGCCCTTTCCCCGGCTTTTTTTATTTGCGCAATTTTTTCGAACCATGGATGGCTGCTACCGGCCATTTTTAAAAGAAGTTCGCTGTAACCGTTAATGACAGTCAGAAGGTTGTTAAAATCATGGGCAACACCACCTGCAAGTCGGCCGACCGCTTCCATTTTCTGAGCTTGTAAAAATTGTTCTTCCAAACGTCGTTTTTCTGTAATATCTTCAATTAAAATCAGGTAGTGGGTTAACCGGTCTTCATTATTATGGATGGGTGCCAACATGAGTTTTGCGAAGAACAGAGAATTATCTTTCTTTTTCAAAGGTAATTCATTCTGCCATATCTCTTGTTTTTCAATTGTGGATTTGATTTCTTGAATTAAATTTTTTGTATTATCTTTGAAAATAAATTCAAATGGTTTTTTACCCAAAACCTCCGGTTCCGTGTAACCGTAATTTTTACTAAATGCCGGATTGATGTATTCAATGTAAAGATTCTTATTGATGATGACCACGGCAATGGGGCTTTGCTTCAAAGCTTCCGAAAGTTTGCGAATTTCTTCTTCACTGTTACGCCGTTCGGTAATATCACGGATAATGCCTTGGGAAGCAACGCCGTCTTTGTATTGAATGTAGGAAATGCTTGCTTCGCAAATAATCCGTTTCCCGGATTTTGAAATGGCCGTAAATTCGTACACATCGGGAATTTTTTCTCCACGTTCAACCGCTTTCATGCGTTCCAAAATAAGAGAATGGCTTTCCGGAGCCACCAAATTCATAAAATTAAAATCAGGACGATTGCATTCTTCAAGCGTGTAGCCAAACATTTCCGTAAAACGTCGATTGACCAATTCGAACTTGTTGTTGTATAGAAGATAGATAGCGTCATTCGATTGCTCGATTAGTTTTTTAAAGCGCTCGGCAGCCTGCTTACGATCCGTTACATTTTGTTTTATCCCAACAAAATTGGTAATATTACCTTGATCATCCACAACGGGAGTAATCGTCATCTCTTCAACGTAAAGCGTACCGTCTTTGCGTTTATTGATAAGCTCGTGATGCCAAACGTGCCCCGCCAAAATCGTTTGCCAGAGATCCTTGTAAAATGATTGGTCCTGCTTTCCTGATTTTAAAATGCGTGGATTTTTGCCAATCACCTCTTCGTGTGCATAGCCCGTGAGTTCACTAAATGCCGGATTTACCCATTGGATGTTCCCATCAATGTCCGTAATAATAATGGCATTGGCAGCAGCATTTAAAGCCGCGCTTTGAATCTGTAAAAGTTTTTCTTCCTGTTCGCGTTGCGTAATATCTGTAATAAAGGCAATAACCGCACGTTTACCATTCAAAAAAATCGGTCGAGCATTAATTTCCGCAATAATGATATTTCCGTCCGGTCTTACAATTTTTTCTACTGCGGGCTCTAAAATTTCTCCGGCCAAAGTTCGTTTCACTCTATTTTTTACCCATTCGCGATCCTCCGGATGAATGAATTCAACCGCTGATTTACCGATAAGTTCTTCAGGCGATTTAATTCCTAGTATTTGAACAGAAATAGGATTTAAATAAATAATTTTACCCTGCTCATCGTAAGCGACAATACCTACAGGCGCCGATTCGACCAAAGCCTGAAACCGTTCGGCGCTTTCCTGTAAGGCCTGCTGGGTCATTTTATTTTCTTTAACAAGGCGTTCTTTTTCAAGAGCTCCCTCGATTGCAGGCACCAATTTATTTAGTTTCTCTTTGATAACATAGTCCCAGGCGCCGGATTTCATTATTTCAACAGCCGTCAGTTCATTGGTCGAACCGGTTACAATAATAAAAGGCAGGTCAGGATTAAAATCCCGAACGATTTTTAAAGCTTCCAGACCATTAAAGCCAGGCATTAGGTAATCCGATAGAACAAGATCCGGCTTGAATTCATTAAGTGCCGACTTTAAATCGACTTCGTTTTTAACAATATGAGTGCGGAGCGGCCTATTGAGCTTGCGTAATTCCCGTTCAATCAGTTCGACATCCGAAGACAAATCTTCAATGATTAAAATCCGCAGCGGTTCTTCCATAGTAACCTCAAAATCTAAATTTCATTTTTAGGCAGTTCGTTAAGTAAAAGCCAGTATAGTCCCAATTCCTTTATCGCTTGGACAAATTGTTCAAATTCAACGGGTTTGACAATGTAACTGTTTACCCCGATTTCGTAGCTTTTTACCATGTCCGTCTCCTGACGCGAAGAGGTTAAAACTACCACCGGAATCATTTTCAGTTTCGGATCGGATTTAAGAACCCGTAAAACCTCAAGTCCGTCAATTTTAGGCAATTTTAAATCCAATAAAATTAATTTTGGCTGATGATCGGGTCGATTTTCATAAGCACCTCGTGCAAAAAAGAAATCCAGCGCTTCTTCACCGTCCTTTAAGACTATAATCCGATTTGAAATACGATTACGTTTTAATGCCCGTAATGTTAGTTCAACATCCGCCGGATTATCTTCGATCAGGATAATGTCTAGTGGAGCCGTTTCCATCTTAATATCCCCTTTCTTGCTCCGTCCTTATTATCGGATGGAGCAATTTTAAGATTAGTTTAGTGACGATATAGTTTTTATGGGTTTCGTTTGATTACTTTTACCTTACTGAGGCACGAAACTACGGATGATCATCCTAATTACTAAAAGAGTGATACCAACGTCTTTGTGCCGTTCCGGGGAGAGCCAGACCCCGGGAATCTTTTCGCTAAAACAGGTCGGAATGGCAACCGGAGAATAGAACCATCTTTTTACTTACGATGCAATATCCTTTTGCAGGGGTAAAGAAAAATAGAAGGTTGCCCCTTTGGCGGGTTGCGACTCGGCCCAAACATTTCCTTCGTGCCGCCTAATAATACGCTGAACAATGGATAAACCGACACCGGTACCTTCAAATTCCTGTTCGGAATGCAAACGTTGAAAAATCCGAAACAATTTATCCGCGTATTTCATATTAAAACCGACGCCGTTATCTTTAATAAAATAAACAATTTGATTCTCTTTGGTTTGCGCGCCGATTTCAATGCGAGGATTGCTTTGGGTTTTTGTAAATTTTAAAGCATTGGAAATCAAATTATTCCAAACTTGGCGCATTAAATTGGGATCAGCCCAGACTTTCGGAAGCGGCCGAAGAATGAATTCGATGTTTTGGCGTTGTTCTTCATCAGTCAACTCGTAGTAAATGGCTTCGGCCAAACCGGTCATGTCTATTTTTGAAGGATTCAAGATTTGACGACCCGTGCGGGAAAAGCTCAGTAAATCGTCGATCAATTGGGCCATGCGTTGCGTGTTTTTGCGAATGATACCGATAATCCGTTTGGCTTCATTATCCAGTTGTGAGCCATAATCTTCCGATAAAATGCGTGAAAAACCGTCAATCGCTCTGAGTGGGGCACGCAAGTCGTGAGAAACCGAGTATGAAAATGATTCCAATTCCTTGTTAGCTTCCATTAACTCGTAGGTTCTTTTTGCAATGCGGTCTTCCAATTCCATTTCATGACGACGCAATTCTTCCAAGAGCAAAGCGTTTTGTAAGCTTAAAGCAGTCTCGTTGGCCAAGGTTTCAAAAAAAGTTTTCTGATTGGCAAAAATACGCCATTTTACGGATCCGAGTGCAATTACTCCGATGACCTTTTTATTGGCCAGCAACGGCAAAGCGCAGAAAGATCGGATATCGGAATTTTTCCATTCGCTGCGCGTACACCGAGGGTCTTTTGAAATGTTTTCCGAAAAAACCATTTTTTTGCTTTTAACGGCAAAGCCGCAAAGACATTCTCCACTCTTAAGCGCACTTGCCGCGGAAAAATCAAATGAAATATTATTAGCTTTGGAGGCGATCAATATTAGCTTTTGTCTGCGGCGCAAGTAGAATAATAAAATATCCGGATTTATGGCTTTAAATAAATTGCGTGTACTTATTTGGGCCACCTGCTTTGCGGTTTGCGCACGAGCTAATGACAAACTCAAATGATAAATTTCCTGCAATTCTGAAAGACTATCAGCTAAAGCAATAGCGTGCTGCTCAAGAGCATCATATAATTGCGCTTGCTCGACGGCAATGGCAATGGAATCGGCAATTTCCCGCCCCATTCGGATATCTCGTTCGGAAATCGCATGAGGCGTCTTATATCCGATATTAAAACTTCCCAATAGTTGACGGTGAGCGCGAATGGGAATGTTTACCACGCTACGCATTCCGGCTTTGTATAATTGACTTAATACGTCGCTCAAATCTTTAATAGCTTCAAGGTTGTCAATCCGGACAATTTCGCCTTCTTTTAAACGTTCCAAATTAGTGAACGATGTTTGCAACGGGACTTTTTTACCGGATCCGAGCGTGTCATTTAATGTTCCGGAAGAGTAAATTTCCGCTTCTTGTGTTTCCGGGGAAAAGATGGCTATGCTCAATCGGTCTACCGGGAAATGCCGTTGCATATTCTTTAATACCGCATTGGAAATTTCGGCTACGGAATGTGCTTCCAAAATAGCTTGATCGAGTTTGTGTAAGATTTCCAATTGGATTTTTGCGCGTCTTACTTCTTCTTCATTATGTTCCCTTTGGGAAAGATCACGCACCACGGACAAAATAGCTTTTGAACCTTGATAGTCAATGATGATGGAATTGATTTCAACGGGGAATTGGTCGCCGTTTTTGGCTCTGTGTTTTGTGCGAATAATTTGCTTACCAGCCTTAGCTAACCGCGCTCTTTCCCGGGGAGCGCCGCGCGTTAAAATATCACCCGTAACATTAATGTCAGCCGGTGTAAGTTTTAAAAATTCTTCATAACTATAACCGTAACGATCACAGGCCGCTTGATTTACATCGAGAAACCTGCCGAATCCCTGTTCTTTTAAGGGATGGATTAAAATCGCATCCGGAAGGGCGTCAAACAAAGCATGAAAGGGGCGCTTTCCCTTGGAAGTATTCGGTTGACGGACGGTATTGTTTTTTTCCATGGCAAATTTCTCTTATTAAAGATTGAAAATACGCGAGAAAAGACATAATAATGGCTTTAATAAGAATAGAAATACTGCGCCAATATTCAATAATACGAATTGCCAGTTGATAAATCAAATAAAAATAAACGAATACGGAAGATCGAATCAATCCGCCCGGTGTACAATCATGCCGGAAGCTTGCGCCGTAGGGAAGATGATTACATCGGCGATTTGCACATGCGGCGGTCTGGTAACAATAAACAGAATCGTTTCGGCAATATCCTCGGCTGTCAACGGTTGAAATCCTTTATAAACATTTTTAGCCCGTTCCACATCGCCTTTAAAACGCACGATGCTGAATTCCGTCTCAACCATTCCTGGATCCACGCTTGAAACACGAATCGGGGTATCCACCAAATCGATGCGCAACCCTTTGGTCAATGCATCCACGGCGTGCTTTGTGGCGCAATAAACATTCCCGCCGGGATACACTTCGTGCCCGGCAATGGAACCGATGTTCACCACATCACCGCGTCCTCGTTTGACCATTCCAGGTACAACGGCACGGGTAGCGTAAAGCAAACCTTTGATATTGGTATCAATCATTTGTTCCCAGTCGTCAACGTCCCCTTCATGAATTTTGGAGAGTCCTCGCGCCAGTCCGGCGTTATTGACCAAAATATCAATACTTTGCCAAAATTCCGGCAAACCGTTGATGGCCGCATTTACAGCCTGACGATCGCGAACATCCAACGGAAGGGCGATGTAATCCGTTTTAAAACGTTTTTTTATTTCTTCACCCACTTCGGTAAGTCGTTCCGTGCGTCTTCCTGTTAAGATCAGGTTACATCCTTCTTTGGCAAATGCAAAGGCCGTTGCCTTGCCGATGCCGCTGGTTGCTCCGGTAATTAATGCGATTTTACCTTTTAACATATTTCCGATTCTCCTGTTGTAAAATTTCCGACACTGAAAATTACGAAAAATTTGCTTTACCGGCCTAAAAAATATTTTTACGTCTGCGGTTTTGTCAATTTGAAAATATTTTGTAATTTAGCGAAATGAAAATGGTCAATTAAATAGAATCTTATTTAATTGACTTTCGTATTTTTAAAAGATCGTTTTTGAATAAAAGAACAAGACCAAGGTATTTAATAGGTAAAACCTGTGGACGCTAAGATTTCAGACAAAGAAGCGATTGATGCTTGTTTGAACGGCAACAAAGAAATGTACCGGTATATTATGGAGCGGTACAAAGAACGGGCATATTACTTGGCGTTGATGTTCACGAAAAATAGTGAAGATGCGCTGGATTTATCGCAAGAGGCATTTTATCGTGCGTATCGTTCTTTAAAGGATTACGATACTTCAAGACCGTTTTACAGTTGGTTTTACCGTATTTTAAAGAATTTGTGCATTAATTTTACAAATCGGCACAAACGTTTGGTACGTATGGATGACTATGTGCAAACGGCAACTCTGGACTTGGGTGAAAAACCGGATGAACTGTTTGAACAAAACGAACGGTCTGCTATCGTTTGGAGAGGATTAAAGAAATTGGATGACAAAGATCGGGAAATTATTTTGATGAAAGATTTCAATGATTTTTCGTATCAGGAAATGGCCGATGCATTGGGAATTCCCATCGGCAGTGTTATGTCCCGATTGTATTACGCCCGTAAACGATTGCTGAAAATTTTGCAAAATTTTAAAGGAGATCTATGAAATGTGATGAAGCCCGTTTATTGATGATGGGCTATTTGGATAACGAATTAACGGAAGATGAAATTAAGGCGTTACAGGAGCATCTTGATTCGTGCGCGAAATGTCGCGCCGAATGGGAATCGTTCAAGGAATTAAAAAAGGAGACTTCCGAAATGAAATTCAAACCGTTTCCCGAGATGTTCTGGGACGATTATTGGGAAAATGTTTACAATAGGATCGAGCGCGGAATCGGCTGGATTCTGTTCAGCTTAGGCGCTATCATCTTACTGGCCTTCGGGGCTTATGAATTGCTGGAAGATTTTTTTCTGAATCCCAAGGAGCCGATGATCGAAAAAATAGGCGTGGGCCTTTTAATTCTGGGACTAATTGTCATTTTTGTTTCCGTTTTACGGGAGAAACTGATGATTCGCAAGGTGGATAAATACAGGAGGGTGTTAAGGTGATTATTTCAACGGCGGATAAAATTCCCGGCAAAGAAATCAGTGAAATTTTAGGCATTGTTAAAGGCAACACGATCCGTGCCCGCAATATCGGACGCGATATTTTAGCAGTCTTTAAAAATATCATTGGCGGAGAAATTGAAGAATACACCAAACTGATGGCGGAAGCGCGCGAGCAGGCTCTTGATCGGATGAAGCAAATGGCTAATGAATTAGGCGCCGATGCTATTATTAATGTACGTTTTGCGACTTCCTACATTATGGCCAATGCGGCAGAGATTCTGGTTTACGGCACTGCTGTGAAATTGAAAAACAAATGAGTTGTATTCGCGCTGTTGTACTATTTTTGGGTTAAGAGTTAAATAGTTAAGCGATAAGGGTAAAGGGTGAAGAGGTAGAGTGAAGTTTTACCCTTTAATCGGAGGAACTTTGTACTAATTTCAATTCCAAGTTTCAAGTTCCCAGTTCCCAGTTCCTAATTCCTAATCTCCAGGTTGCATTCCATTTATCCATTGACTAATTTTGCCCCATGGAACAAACCCAAAAAGCACACATTTTTCTATTAACCATTTCGGATTTGCGTTATGAGGCAAACATTCACCGCAAAGTACAAACGCTTGTCCGAGCCGGTTATCAAGTTGAAATTTTATGCGCTTACCATTCCGATCTGGACTTGTCTCCCTGGAAAAATATTGCACTGACACGCATTAAACTTCCGGGCGGCCCTACTTTTTGGCGCTTTTTTGTTTTTGTCATTAAAAGTTTTTTGAAAATCATTCGTAAGAAAGCCGATTTATTTATTGCTTATGATTATTTGCCTTTGGCGCCGTTGCGGCTTAAATCCTTCTTTAATCAATGTAAATACGTTTACGACAGTGTTGAATTGTTAGCCGGACTCAATTCTTTGGTAAATCGCCCATGGCGGCAAAAGTTTTGGTTGCGGTACGAACGCTTCGGATTGCAGAAATGTTCGGCCTCTTTTACGGTTTGCGCCTCGGATGCCGAAGAGTTGCAACGCATTTATCCTCGGTTAAAAGTGGTCGGGTATGTGCGTAATATTCCGGAATATCATCCGTTGCCGAAATCGGATTTTTTACGTCGAAGATATGCCATTCCCGAACAAAACAAAATCGGCATTTATCAGGGGATGATTTTTGAAGGTCGGGGACTTCGTGAAATTCTAACGGCATGTAAAGATATTGACAACCTTACCCTTGTCTTCGTCGGTGACGGGCCGTTACTGAATGAATTGAAAAAGATGTCTGAATTTTACGGCATTCAGGATCGCGTGATTTTCACGGGCTTGATTCCGTTCCAAAAATTAGGTCGGTACACCGCTTCGGCTGATTTTGGTTTTACTGTTATTTCGGGCAAGGGATTGAGTTATTATCACGCTTTACCCAATAAATTGTTCGAATATATTCAGGCCGGGATTCCCGTAATCGGCAGTAACTATCCCGAGATAGCAGCAATTATCGATAAGGAAAAGATCGGTTTTACCGTGGATCCTCATGATATTAAGGGAATTCAAAAAGCGGTACGCGAAATGTTGCGTGAAGATGTTTACACGCAATTTAAGGAACGATTGAAACGTATTGCGCTTAAATATACCTGGCAGGAAGAATCAAAGAAATATTTGCGGATTATTCAATCGGTCTTTTCAGAAAAAGAATAGTTTTTCACTCTTCAAATTCATACGACCAGAAAAAGGGAATATTAAACTTTTTCAGGCGGGCTTCCGCCTTCGGGTGGAAGTGATAGGCGATGGCCAACGGGAAAATGCCAGCGTTTAAATGTTCTTCAATGCACTTCAGAAGCTTGGCAAATTGCAGAACGTCTTTCGGCCCGAATTGTGCTTGTTTTGATTCTAAGATTTTGTGAAATCAAAAAGGGATGTAATCCCGGAGCTATTGATTTGAATTTCCGTTTTGCGGCTTGAAGGGCTCTTTGAGCAATTGAGGTAGTAGGGCGTTGGAATGTAATTCCCTACTTGCTATGGCTAAAAACGTAATAAATCCCACCCAAAAGGGAAGCTTGACGAAGAGTAGCAATCCAGGCAAAGCCAGCAAAAGCACCTTGAAAAAAATCGACCGCAAATAAGTATCGGAAATGAAGCGTCGCAAATAAAAAAGCAGTATGATCCAGATTAGCAAAAAACTGAATCCCGTAATGATGGCTGCGGAAACGATGCCGAAGCGCGGAATGAAAATAATATTTAAACCGATATTAATCAGTAGTCCTACGGCAGAAATGCGTACCAAATCGGAATTGCGATTTTTTAAAATTAACCAGGCGTCGATGGTATGCACATGCCCGTAAATAATGTAACTTAAACCTACGATGTTTAAAATCGTTAAACTCGCTTCAAATCCCTTGGGAATCAGAACGGAAGGGAAAATATGGAAAATCAGAACAATGAGCCAAAAAATGGACGTTGTGCTAATGGTTATTAGTCCGCTGTAAGATTTGAGATTTTTAATTAAGAAAGT
>JALWEA010000341.1:0-9943 GCA_027039465.1 Calditrichia bacterium
GTTCACCGTCCATAGGCACATCAATGACCAGCTCGCCGCGTTTGACCGTAAAAAGCAGTGCATCCGGCGCGGAAGGCCAAAACCAGTAAATCAATAACAAGAGTAAAAGCAGGCCGCCCGTGGTTGCCCATTTGTGCGTTTTTAAAAACTTTTTGATTTTAGAAAAACCCGTCATCACATAATTTCCCGAAACTTATTGATTTTTTACACGGCGTACATCGTTTTGTTACTGCGATGTAAACACAACCTCACTCCCGGTAATGGCAACCCATGCTGCGTTTGTTCTCCCAGGCCGCAGAAGTAACTAAAATAGCGGTTATTACGGCATTGCGCAAACCAATTAATTGGTCTGTCAATTTACTGACCCGATAGAAACGTTCGATTTCGTTTTCCAAATTGCGTAAATCGCGTCTGGCTCGTTGCAGACGATGCGTTGTGCGTACCAACCCCACATAATTCCACATAATATTGCGAATGGAAATCATATCCTGATTAATTAAAGCCGGATCCGGTGCGAAGGTACCGATTTCCTGCCAATCAGGGATGTCTTCCGCCGGATGCAAAGGCGTTTCCTTTAAAGTGCTCAAAATATGTTGCGCCGAACTGGTGGCCCAAACCAGTCCTTCCAAGAGCGATGTGCTGGCCAAACGATTGGCGCCGTGCACGCCCGTACAGGAAACTTCGCCGGCTGCGTACAAATTTCGGATGTTGGTTTGTCCGTCCGAATCCACCAAAACACCGCCGCAGGAATAGTGAGCCGCCGGTACCACGGGAATCAAATCCTTGGTGGGATCAACCCCGAATTCCAGACATTTTTGGTAGATAAAAGGAAATTCCTGCCGGATCTGTTCTTCGGAAAGATACGAGCGCATGTCCAAATAAACATGAGAAAGTCCTGTTTGCAGCATTTCTTTGTGAA
This sequence comes from Calditrichia bacterium, assembly GCA_027039465.1. GTDB lineage: Bacteria > Calditrichota > Calditrichia > Calditrichales > Calditrichaceae > Caldithrix. The sequence goes on from JALWEA010000341.1 coordinate 920, forward strand.
TGCTGCGTGCCACCAAATCGCGTGGCGCCAAGTCTTTCCATTGGGCATCGTACTTTTGCATGAACGGTTTTCCGTCCGCATCCACCAAACGTGCCCCGGCACCGCGAACCGCTTCGGAAATGAGAAACGTGGGTTTGTATTCATGGTAAAAAATGGTCGGGTGGAACTGAATAAATTCCAAATTTACCAATCGCGCTCCGGCACGAAATGCCATTGCGATGCCGTCGCCGCGTGCGGCCGGAGGGTTAGTGGTTCGGTGGAAAATTTGCCCCAAACCTCCGGTGGCCAAAATCGTTTTTTTAGCCAAAACTTTGACCACGCTTCCGGATTGCTGATCAAAAAGATAAGCACCGACGCAGCGGGTCGGTTCGTACACCGAAAGCCGATTAAGCGCATGATGGGACGGTGTTAACAGATCGATGGCCGTGTGATTTTCCAACAAGCGAATATTCTTGCTTGCGCGCAAATGTTTGCCGATGGCCTCTTGAATGGCCTTGCCCGTGGAATCACGCACATGCACGATGCGCGCCAAACGATGACCGCCTTCCCTAGCCAGATCAAAACCGCCGTCGGCCGTGCGATCGAATTCAATACCGAGACGTTCGATTAAAATTTTTTCCACCAAATCAGGGCCTTCCACGGCCAATTTATGAACGGCAGGCGGATAGCAATGGCCATCCCCCGCCTTCATGATATCCTGACTCAACCGTTGTGGTGAATCTCCCTGCCCCTTGTAAATAATTCCGCCTTGGGCGTAATAGGTGGAAGCGGCCTTTTCGCACGTGCCGTGCATGGCCAATGTCACCGGCACACCGGCATCGGCCAGTAGAATAGCGGCAACCCCTCCGGCAATGCCGCCGCCAATAATCAGTACATCGGTTTTTATTTCATTGCCCATTTTTTTCTTTCCGATCAGAATTAAATGGAATTGAAACTGAACGATTTTTTAATTGTCATCGTCCCGATAAATCGGGATGTACCACGATGTCAGGAACCATGGCATGCGCCACGGATTAGTGACATGAATTAACTGGGAATTAGGAACTGGGAACTTATACGACAACCATATCTCGATACGATCCCGATGGCGCGGTCTCTACTCGCCAACCGGTTGCCTTTGCCCGCGTTCGGTTCCCGAGTAGTCCGCCTCAGGCGGGCGTACCAAGGGACGGACGCCCCACCATATATCAATAGTAGGAGCGAGCGACGTAGCAATCCCCTTCATAGGAATTGCTTCGCCCCTACAAATCCGGCATAAACACCCGAAAACAACTGAAACAATCTACACAATCTCAATCATGCGTTGCACGGCCTTTTCGGCGCGTTGGCGTACGGACTCTTCCACTTCAATGACGTACTGATTTTTCCGCAAAGCCAACAAGGTATCTTCCAAGGTGATTTGCTGCATGTGCGGGCAACGATGCCCCTGAATGCGGATGATGTTCTTTTCCGGATGCGCCGCCGCGATGTTATCGGCCATGGAGCCCTCTGTCAACAGCAAATAAGAAGGTGCCTCATGTTCCTGCACAAATTTAATCATACCCGAAGTGCTTCCGGCATAATCGGCTGCCGAAGTGACTTCCAGGCTGCATTCCGGATGGGCCAACACCACAACGCCAGGATATTTCCGCCGCGCTTCTTCAATATCCCGAACAGTAAACAATTCGTGCACTTCACAGCGCCCGTGCCAACCGATGAGTTGATAATCCAAAACCGTATCCGTTGGTGCTTCGGGCCAGCCTTTTGTTTTGCTGGGAAAGATAATGTGCTTGCCTGTTTGCTGTGCCACATTACGCGCCAAGTATTCGTCCGGTAAGAAAATGATCGTGTCGCTCTTCAGCGATTCCACCACCTTGGCAGCATTGCCGGAAGTACAACACACGTCGCTTTCGGCTTTGACGTCCGCATAAGTATTCACGTAGGTAACCACCGGAACGTCTGGAAATTTTTCTTTTAACAGACGCACATCTTCGGCGGTGATGCTTTCCGCCAATGAGCATCCGGCATTTAGAGCGGGCAGTAAAACCGTTTTTTCGGGATTTAAAATTTTGGCCGTTTCGGCCATGAATTTCACCCCGCAAAAGACAATCACGTCTTTGTCCGTTTGCGCCGCCAGGCGGGAGAGCTCCAACGAATCGCCGGTAAAATCGGGAATGGAATGAAAGAGCGCTGGCTCCATGTAATTATGGCCCAAAATCACGGCATTCCGTTCCTTTTTCAATGCGTTTATTTGTACAGCCAATTCGGCTTTTTTGCGAATCTCCGCTTCCGGCAAAATAGAGCCGAGTTTTGCGGAAAGGTCTTTGAATATTTGATCAGCGTTCACATTAAGCCCCTTTTTTAACAAGTAAACTCAAATCCAAGGCTTTCACCGAATGGGTTAAGCTACCCATGGAAATGTAATCCACGCCGGTTTCGGCAATGCTGCGCACATTCTCAAGAGTCACATTCCCCGAAGCTTCCAACGGAATGCGCCCTGCGGTCAATTCAACCGCGCGTTTCAGCGTTGCCAAATCCATGTTATCCAACAGAATCCGATCGACTTTTAAAGCAAGCGCTTCCTGCAATTCATCCAAATTTTTGACTTCAACTTCAATACTTCGATTTTGGCCATCGCACCGGCGCACCTGATGCACCGCTTCACTAATGCTTCCGCAGGCGGCAATATGATTATCTTTAATTAGAACCATATCAAACAACCCGAAGCGATGATTTTCACCGCCGCCCAGACGCACGGCCCATTTGTCCAAATAGCGCAGCCCCGGCACGGTTTTACGTGTGTCTAGAATTTTGGCCCTGGTTCCTTTTACGGCCTGCACCATATTACGGGTTGCCGTGGCAATTCCGGACATACGCTGCAGGAAATTCAAAGCCACACGTTCGGCCGTTAAAACGGTTCGGGCATTGCCCCGAATCACGGCCACGCGATCGCCATTCTCCACCGCCATACCATCTTGAACGAGACAGCGGATTTCCGTATCGGCATCCAAAAGACGAAAGGCGGCTGCAAAAACCTGAAGCCCGGCAATAATACCCTCTTCTTTGGCCCACAGCGTTGCTTCCGTTTTTTTAGTTTGATCAATAGTGCAATTCGTGGTCACATCGCCGCTGCCGATATCTTCGGCCAAAGCCTGTTTTACGATTTCAATCCAATTTTCCATGGCTAATTTTATTCTTCTTCAAAGATTTTTTTGCTTAAAAGCAGTCCAACGGCTCAGTCCTTTAGAATCATGCCTTCTTTCAAATCCCCTTTAACAAACACAAATCCGTTATTCAAACGTACGGGATCAACCTGAAACGTTTTGCCCTGTTCATTGCACACGAACCATTGATTTTCTTCATGCCGCAGACACCATTCCGGAATTCGAAACACATTATGCAACGTATCGGTAATGATCGTTGCCCTTACGGAAAGCCCTGGTTTCAAACGATAGTTTTGCCCGCAGTTTAAATAAACATCCGTTTCATACGCTTTAACGGTTCCGTCGTCATTTACCAAATCGGCTATTTTGGCAATTTCCTGCACACGGCCCGTAAAAGTTGTGTCGGGATAGGCATTGACCTGCAAACGTACTTTCTGCCCCTTTTTAATCTGCTCACGATCCACTTCATTTATCCTTAATACGGCCATCATCTTACTCAAATCCGCCACCTGCATCACCATCTGTCCTGGATAAACCGTTTCGCCTTCACGAATTTGCCGTGATCGGCCGCGGGCATTCCCGTAAACCGCAACGCCAGGTTGGGTGGCTACCAAGGTCATTTCTTTCAGCATGGCCGTAATCCGTTTAACATCGCCCAAAGCATGTTCGATTTCCACCAATTGCAAATGATATTTTGAATTATTGATGATTTTTTGCGCGGCAAGTTTCTTTTCGGCTTTTTTTAAATCCAAGGCCGATTTTTTAAGTTGCAAAGCCATGTCTTGCCGAACCGCATCGGATTCGTAAATTGCATCGCTCAGGCGGGCACTGTCGATTTGGAATTGCATGCGCATGGATTGAATGGTCTCCAACTGATTGCGCAAGTTCATGGCATTTTCTTCTTGTATTTGAATTAATTTTTGACGCGCCAGGGCTAATTTGGCTTGCGCTTCATCCAATTTTTCCTGTACGGGCGCCGGATCAAATTTGACCAACGTATCGCCAATGTGCACAAACCGGCCTTCGGGTATTAAATAAATAATGCGGTACTCCACATTCCAGTGCGAAGGCGCTTTAACCGTTTGAGCATTGATGGATTCCAAAAGACCGTTTTCGGTCATCACGATCAGCGAATCCCGCGTAACCCGGTTTACGGATTTTGAAGAATTATTGTGAATATTCTTACAAGAGAAAAAAAGAAGGATAAAACCAATGAAAGCCAAAAGGGAACGGATATTCAACATAAAATTTGCCGGATTTTAATGATTTTTTATTTGCAGTAATAAAAAATTTTCATATTTTATTATAAACATTCTAAAACCAATAAACAGGAATTTGCTATGCTTATTAAATTTCTCGCCTTTCTGTTTCCCCAAACATTTTATTGAATTTCTTAAATTTTACCTTCGAATACAACTTTTGTTTAAACCATCAATACAGGAGGAATTTCTATGAAAAAATTAGAGGGCGAAGTCTATTATCCGCCAAAGGAGATTGTCGAGCAGGCCAATGTAAAAGACTATGATTCTTTGTACGAACGATCCATCAAAGATCGTGAGGGATTTTGGGCCGAAGAGGCGGAAAAGTTAGAATGGTTTAAAAAGTGGGACAAAGTCCTTGATGATAGCAACAAGCCGTTTTACAAATGGTTTGTTGGCGGAAAAATTAATATTGTTCACAATGCAATCGATCGCCATTTAAAAACCTGGCGTCGAAATAAATTGGCGCTCATTTGGGAAGGAGAGCCAGGTGATGTGCGGACTTTTTCTTACCATGCTCTCAATCGCGAGGTAAGCACTTTTGCCCGCATTTTGCACAGTATGGGCGTGCGCAAAGGAGATACGGTTACTATTTATATGCCGCAAATTCCCGAGCTGATGTTCGCCATGCTGGCTTGTGCCAAAATCGGTGCCGTGCACAGTGTGGTTTACGGCGGATTCAGTGTAGAAGCTCTGGCCGAACGTATTGCCGATGCACGCAGCCGTGTTGTGGTTACGGCGGATGGCGGTTATCGCAGAGGGAAAATTACCGATTTAAAGAAAACGGTCAACGAAGCCATTAAACGTTCGCCCACGGTGGAAACCTGCGTAGTGGTCAAACGCACCGGTCACGATGTGTACATGGAAAGCGGTCGTGATTTTTGGTATCACGATTTACAGCAATTCCCGATTGCCTGCCCGGACGGCGGAGAATGCAAAACGGAAGTTATGGATGCCGAAGACCCGCTGTTTATTTTGTACACTTCCGGCACTACGGGCAAACCCAAAGGGCAGGTGCATACGCATGGCGGCTACGCGGTGTACACTGCTACCACGCATAAATACGTTTTTGACATTAAGGAACAAGACCGTTGGTGGTGTGCCGCAGACCCGGGCTGGATTACCGGTCACAGTTATATCGTTTATGCCCCCTTGATCAACGGCGCCACAGTCATGATGTACGAAGGTGCGCCCAATTACCCTTACCCCAATCGCTGGTGGCAGATGATCGAAAAATTCGGCATCAATATTCTCTACACTTCCCCGACAGCCATTCGCGGCTTAATGCGTTTCGGAGACGACTGGCCGAAGCGTCATGATTTGAGTTCGTTGCGCCTGTTGGGATCGGTCGGCGAACCGATTAATCCCGAAGCCTGGCGCTGGTATTACGAAAATATCGGTCAGAAGCGCTGCCCCATTATGGATACCTGGTGGCAAACGGAAACCGGCGGTTTCATGATTACCCCGTTGCCCATCACACCGCTAAAACCAGGCTCGGCGACCAAGCCGTTCTTTGGCAATGAGGTGGCTGTGGTGGATGATGAAGGCAACGAAGTACCGCCCGGTGAAGAAGGGAAACTGGTTATCAAAAATCCGTGGCCTGGCATGGCGCGCACCATTTACGGCGATCCGGAGCGTTATATTCAAACTTACTGGAAAGATTACGAAAAACAGGGTTGGTACAAAGCAGGCGATTCGGCCCGCATTGACAAGGACGGTTATGTTTGGATCATCGGCCGTATTGACGATGTGATTAAAGTGAGCGGTTACCGTTTGGGCACGGCTGAAATCGAAAGCGCTTTGGTAAGTCATCCGGCTGTTTCCGAAGCGGCGGCCATCGGTTTGCCGCACGAACTGAAGGGTCATGCCATCCATGCTTACGTGATTTTGAAACACGGCGTAACGCCCAGCCCGGAATTAGAGCAGGAACTTAAAGATCACGTGGCTAGTGAAGTCGGGCCGATTGCACGTCCGGAAAGTATTCAATTTGTGGACAGTTTGCCTAAGACACGCAGCGGAAAGATCATGCGTCGTGTGCTTAAGGCACAGGCATTGGGTCAGGATGTGGGCGATTTGAGCACACTGGAAGATTAATTTAAAACTTAATACACCCAAAAAAGTAAAACTCCCGGAAGCGGTCTTCCGGGAGTTTTTGTTTAGAAAGGTTTAAATGAGGTGGTTCATCTGACTGATTGCTATCAGTCAGATGACAATTGGTTTCGGACTGATAGCTATCAGTCCGAAATGCCGGGCAATCTTTTACATTAATTATTTCACGCTACCCCATTCGAGCAATTTTCTCAACGCTTCCCCGTCGGTCACCGGTAATGAGCAGCTTTGTCCCACACAAACATAGACTGTTGTTTTCCCGTCCACCGCCTTCCGACCTTTCAACAGTGACCGCCCAGCAAAATTTCCTTTTTCCTCGGGATTTTTACTAATTAACACTACCTTGTTCGGCAAATACAAATTAAAAATCACTTTGCGCATGTTTGCTAAAACGGTCGTGTCGGTCGGGAAAATAACGATTTCCGTCGGTTGATTTAAGTACCAGTCCAAAGCCTGCAAATACGTGGCAAAGGCAAACGGATTTTCAAGCGCTTGCCTGCCGTATTTTTGAAGTAATGTTTCGGCTTTATGAAGGGAAGATTTGTCGTCCGTAAAGGAAAAGAGCCGTAAATGATTTTGAATCATTACCGAAGAAGCCGCCGGTAAAGATCCGTCCTTTTCCGATTTGATATCCTCGGCTTCCGATTCATTTTCTTTCAGGGAAGAATAAAAATAACCGCCCGCTACATTATCGTAAAATTCATTTTCAATGGTGCGACTTAACTCAACGGCCATTTGCAAATAATCTTCATCAAACAGGGCTTCGTAACTGTCCAATAATCCCCGAATGTAAAAAGCGTAATCATCCGCAAAAGCCGGAATTTTAGCCTGCCCCTTGCTAAAAACATGCAGCAGGTGACCATCCCGATAAAGATGCGCTTTGAAAAAATCAATGTTCTTTTGAATCACCTCGGCATAGCGCTTTTTCTCCGTAATTTGATAAGCATGTGCAAAAGCGCTTAACATCAATCCGTTCCAGGAAGTTAGAACCTTGTAATCCAAACCCGGATGAACCCGTTTACCGCGATGCTCCAATAAAGTTTGACGTGCCTGGTTAATAATGTGTTCAATCTCATCGCTTGATTTATTGAATTGCTCGGCCAATTGTTTAAATGATTTACGGACATTTAAAATGTTGCGTCCATGAAAATTACCTTGATCCGTTACGCCAAAACGTTCGCAGAAAATATTTCCGATTTTCGGGCCTAAAACCTGCAATATTTCTTCTTTTGTCCAAAGGTAAAATTTACCTTCTTCGCCCTCGCTGTCGGCATCCAAACTACTGTAAAATCCGCCATTGGAATCACTTAATTCACGTAGCACAAAATCAAGCGTCTCCTGTGCAATATTCAGATAAAAGGGATCATGCGTCACTTGATAGGTTGCCAAATACAAATCAACCAACTGCGCATTATCGTAGAGCATCTTTTCAAAATGCGGCACCAGCCAGCGGGCATCCACGGAATAACGCGCAAATCCTCCGCCCAATTGATCGTAAATACCGCCCATGGCCATGCGTTGTAACGTGTGCGTTGTCATATCCAAAAAACGGTTATTTTTAGTATGATTAAAATAACGCAAGAACAAATCGAAAACGCCGGCGGAAGGAAATTTCGGCGCTTGCCCCAAACCGCCGTTTACTTCATCATAATAGCCGCTCAGATTCTTTACGGCTGACTTCCAATTATCAAAATCGGGAATGGCAGCGCCCTGCTGTTCAACATCCGATGATTTCAACATCAAGCGAATCTTTTGAAGATCCGTCTGTAATTGAGGATTGTTGTGGAAATAGTCGGCGACTACCGGCAAAAGCTTCTTCAATCCCGGTTTGCCGTAACGATCTTCGGCCGGGAAATAGGTACCGCCGTAAAAAGGATCGCCATCCGGTGTCAAAAAAACGGTCAACGGCCAACCGCCGGAACCGGTGGTCATTTGCACAAAACGCATGTATTTTTGATCGATATCCGGTCGTTCTTCCCGATCCACCTTGATGCACACGAACAGACGATTCATCAATGCGGCAATTTCTTCATTTTCAAACGACTCTTCTTCCATGACATGGCACCAGTGGCAGGAAGAATAACCGATGCTTAAAAAAATCGGTTTGTTTTCCTTCTTGGCCAAAGCAAATGCTTCTTCGCCCCAAGGATACCAATCCACCGGATTACGGGCATGTTGCAGTAAATAAGGACTCGTTTCGTATATCAAATGATTTGTATGTTCGGACATCGTTGCCTCGTTTTTTGGTTTACAAGCTATTAAAATTGCAAGAAATAAAAAGACGGCTCCCAAAAGAAGGTACCGACCTATCGACCGTAACCGTGCAGCAATCAAATTTCATCTCCCGTTTGCATTGCGATGAGGTTTTAATAACGAGCAAGTAAAGAATAAAATTCCAAAGAGTAAAAATTGCAGGTTGGGATAAGCGGTTTGATTCGGGTTAATAGACAGAAAGGATTTAGAGGGTGTAATTAAACCAATGCCGCATCATTCTGCTCCGCAGACGGAGCAGA
>JALWEA010000341.1:9953-10410 GCA_027039465.1 Calditrichia bacterium
GTGATCGATTTATTTTACCATCAACAGCTTCCCTGAAACGGCTCTTCCGTTCACTTTCAAACGATAGAAATACCAACCCGAGCCCATGGTTTGACCGAAGCGGTTGGTTCCGTTCCATTTTAATCGATATTGCCCGGCATTCAAATTTCCGGTAAACAGGGTTCTGACTTTTTGCCCTAACATATTGAATAATTCCAACCGAACGGCAGCGGATCGCATTTGATTGGGAATGGTAAAGCGAATCCATGTTTCTCCGTTAAACGGATTGGGATAATTGGACAAATTGAAATTTTTAACCGGTTGTGCGGCCATAACGGGTTGCGGTTCAATGGCGCTGGCACCCGATGAAACACCCAGCGTAAATCGCGAATATTTGTGTAAGGCATTTGTGACGCCGGTGATCAGAATTTCCTTTTTGGAGGTATCCACCACCTGATTGGCAGCTTGCAATATTTAC
>JALWEA010000342.1 GCA_027039465.1 Calditrichia bacterium
ATTCTAAGTAAGGGCGAAGCATTTCCGTCAAAACGCTTCAGACTCAAAAAATTTAACGTTGTGCAACCAAAAACACCGATTATTTCTTTATTTGTTAGGGAAATGCCGCCCCTACAAGTATCGGCAGAATCACTCGGGAACCGGACGCTGTATCAGTTCCCAGTTCCTAATTCCCAATTAATTCATGTCACTATCTTAATAATCCGTGGCACATGCCATGTTTCCCGGCCTCACAATGACAGCCCTTTTCGAATAACAATTTACCCATTCAACAATTCAACAATTTAACCAATCAACCATTACGCCCTTAACTTTTTTCTCCTTCAAACCAAATGATTTTCCAAAACGTACTTGGTCAATTCCACGTTGGATTTTAAATGCAGTTTTTGCAAAATACGATTGCGGTAGGAATACACGGTATGAATACTAATGGAAAGTTCATCGGCAATGCGTTCGGCCGATTTGCCCTCGGCAATCATGCACATCACCTGATGCTCGCGCACGGACAAAGCCTCGTGTGGCATTTGCGGCCGTTGCCCCTGGAATGAATCGGCCAATTTTTCGGCCAATGTCGGACTGACGTATTTACCGCCGCTTACGATCTTACGAATGGCAACAATCAATTCTTCCGGAGCGCTAACTTTTCTCAGGTAGCCGGCTGCGCCTTCTTTAAAAGCCATTAATCCGTATTGGTCTTCGCCGTAAATACTCAAAATCAAAACAGGCAATTCGGGAAAGCGTGCTCTGATCTCCTTAAGCGCATCCAGTCCGCTTCGGCCTGGCATATTGATATCCAACACCAAAATCGACCAGCTTTCCCGTTCCAAAAGTTGCAACAATTCATCAACGTTGGCCGCTTCGCCTTCAACGCGCATATCCGATTCCTGGGCGACAATTTGTTTTAACCCTTCACGAACAATAGCATGGTCATCGGCAATGAGAATCTTAATCATTTTTATTTTCCGAACAAAGCGTTTTTGGTTTTAGCAAATAACATTTAATGCCTTGGGTATAATTTCCACATTAAGAGCCGTTAAATCCATGCCCAACAATTCCCCGTCCACATGCACGGCAAACGGTTCTTGGGATTGAATTTTTAAATTTTCGGTACGCACAATTTCCACTCTAGGATCTTCTTTGTGCTTTCCGCTGTAGACTTTAAGCAAGTTACGGAGAACCGAAGGCATGGGCATGTTTTGAATTAAGCACAAATCAAACAATCCGTCATCGATTTGCGCATCCGGCGTCAGCAAAAATCCACCGCCCAGCGACATTCCGTTGCCGACCGTGACCATAAAATAATCGTTTGTATGCGTTTGATTATTGAATTGCATGGCCAATGAAACCGGTCGGTATTTAAAAAGCGTTCGCAAAACCGAGTACAAATAGATGGCATTTCCCCGTAACCGTTTCACTTTTAAACTAGTGTGCACCACATGAGCGTCAAAGCCCACTCCAACGCCGTTGTGAAAGTAACGTTCATTCACCTTGCCTAAATCGACGGCACGGATTCGACCGCGCAAAAGTTTATTCAGAGCCACATCCAATTTGGTCTCCAACGAAACGGCACGGGCAAAATCGTTTCCGCTTCCAACGGGTAAAAGCCCTAAAGTACAACCGCTTTGGCCAAGGCCGTTGACCACCTCGTTTAAGGTTCCGTCGCCTCCAACGGCTACCACACACTCAAATTTCTCTTTGGCTGTCTGCGCCAGTTCAATCGCGTGTCCAGGAGTTTTGGTGTAAAGTACCTGATAATCCAAATTCAGATATTGGAGGCGTTCTTCCAATTCACGACCCACGCCCAAACCTTTACCGCGTCCGGAAGCGGGATTAACAATAAAGCAATAATTCATTTATTTCTTTTCCGCAATACAATCCACTTCAATGGCAACGTCTTTGGGTAAACGGGCTACCTGAACCGTGGAACGGGCAGGAGCGGCTTTCCCGAAATATTCGGCATAAATTTCATTCACTCGGGCGAAGTCATTCATATCCTTCAGAAAAATAGTAGTCTTAACCACATGCTCCAAGTCCGAACCGGCTGCTTCCAAAACCGCTTTTAAATTTTCAAAAACCCTTTTGGCCTGTGCCACCACATCCCCTTCAATTAAAGCGTTGGTTTGCGGATCAATGGCGATTTGCCCGGAAGTAAATATAAGATCATTGGTTTCAATAGCCTGGGAATAAGGGCCGATGGGCTCAGGCGCCAATTTGGTTTGAATAATTTTCATTCCTGCAATTCTCCTTTATTAATGAATAATACACCCGTCAAGACGTTTTTCCGTTATGACGGGCGAATGTTCTTTCGCAAAATAACACGAATGAAAATAGCAACGGGTACGATGTAAATCAAGTGGTGAGGCGGGTATTTGCTTAAAATGATTAAAACGAAGGCTTTACTTTTTATCCTTTACCTTTGCGAAGCTTTTCAAGGAGATTCCCAAAGGAAGGAAGCGGCATTTGCTTGGCGGTGTTTAACTCACCTTCACTAACCGGACCGAGACGATCAATTAAATTGATGGCATGATCGGTTACACCAAGTAAATATTTTTGCCCCCCGATTACGACTAGCCAAATACTGTGTTTGGAAGTGAGGTATTGGCGACTAATGACTAGGATGCGCGTGTTTTTTTGCCGGTCATTGCCAAATTGAATTTTACGCATGTATTTCATGGATACCCAAAAGAGCAGCAACAAGACAATGGTAATGGCCAGCAGCTTTAAATAATGGCCGGTTAATGAAGGTTGGTTTGTAGCAAAGGGACGGGCTTCATCGGGTTTGGTAAGGGAATCTGCCGTTGCCTTTTTTGCAATTGTTGACTGCACGACAGAAGAATCCATGTTTTGGGCAAAGACTTTACCCGTGCTTAGGACGAGCGTGCTAACGATGATGCTCCAAAAGAACAACCGCTTTATCATTGTTAATCGAAATGCGTTCAATCTGCCTCCATTAATCGGAATTATGCCAGCTTCTTCAAACGTTCTTTGGGGCTAACCAATTGCGTAATGCGCACACCGAATTTATCGTCGATAACAACGACTTCCCCCTCGGCAAATTTCCGCCCGTTCACCAGGATATCCAACGGTTCGCCGGCCGATTTGGGAAACTCGATAATGGAACCTTTACCCAATTTGAGCAAATCGGAGACCAGCATGGATTTTCGATCCAGTTCCACGGTGATTTCCAGATCAACATCCAAAAGCATTTCGATATTTCGGGTCGAACCGCCATAGGCCTGTCCGTTTCCGCCTAAACCACCGAACTCGGCCGGTTCCACATTCACCGGACCGACATTCGAAGATTCAACCGATGCCGATTCTTGCGGTTCTTCCTGAATAATCTCCCAGCGATCGCTCCAAGCAAAATGTTCTACAAAAAAATCATGATTTTCACTATTTAATTTAATTTTTGCTTTAAGCCCGTGGTAGCTTTCATCTCCGGGGATGGCATCTTCCGGCTTTTCGATTAAACCGGCCTGTAAATTGTTAACGGTAAACCGAGAGCTGTCATCCGGAATAGCCATGCGGATTTGGCCGAGCATTTGGTTGAAAATTTCTTTCAACCCATCCAGATGCGATTCGTCCACTTCTTCCGCGGGGTCTTCACCGACCATCCAGGCATAGGCCGAAAGCACAAACTCACTCGGAAACAACAGCAAATGAGAAATGGTTTCCGGTTGAACGCCGGATTGGAACATCAAGGCTATTTTGGGAAATTCGGTCTGGGAAAGAGTTTGAGCAATATTCGTTGTTTCTTCTATTTCTTCCGAAATCATAATCGAGCGTTGGAATAAATCGGCCAGCCCCTTGTTGAGCACAGGCCTTAATTCATCCATTTGTCTCTGATAACTGTTTCTTAATTCATTTTTGTTCATTTTTCTCTCCTTCTTCAATGGATTCGATGCGTACGGCATAGTGGTTTTTACGCAACCCCACCACTCCATTAAAGGCATGTTTATTATTAATGTAAACAGCTAACAAATTATCGGTACGATTTTCCAATTGAATGACGTCACCGACCTGCAGATCCAAAAAATCTCTGATGGAGATACGACTTTTCCCAAGGCGGACATTCACATTAGCCGGGGTTTGCATCAAGTTTTCCTGAATTATTTTCTGTTCATCCGTCGATGCTTCAATGGAGCCGTACAAAATTTTATCTTGCACATCGGGAGAAGAAATAATCGACGAAACCCACATGTACGGATAAGAAATATTTAATAATGTGGTATGGCCGTGAATTTTGACTTCCATGGAAACAACCACGACCGGTTCGGAGGAAGGCACAATTTGCACAAACTCCGGATTGCTTTCATAGCGCTGAATCTCTGCATCAAAATGCGTTACTAATTCCCAGCTTTTGGATAAATCTTCCAAGAATCGATTAATAACCCGAGCCATCACCTTTTGTTCAATAACGGAAATAGGTCGAATATCCGTTACGGGACTTCCGGGCCCTCCGAAAAGACGCTCCACAATAAAAATGGCTAACTGGGGACTCATTTCCAGCACAAAATGCGATGATGGAGGCTCCACATTACAGACATACAAACAACTAGGCGGCGCAATGGACATCACAAATTCCGAATACATGATCTGATCGATGGCCAATAAATTCATCTCCACAATCATCCGTAACTGCGCCGAAAGGAATACACTGAAATCACGACACAAACTTTCATGAATGGCCTCCAAAAGCCGCATCTGTTCTTTGGAAATCAAATTCGGATGCTTGAAATCGTAAAGCGTAACCTTTTGCTTTTGCGTTTGATCGGCCGTTGTAACCGTGGATTCGGAGACACTAGTCAGTAGAGCATCTATTTCTTCTTGTGATAATATTTTGGCCATTGCGGAATTCCCTTACTCTAAAACGAACTTGGTGAAATACAAATTTTGCACCAAATCTTGACCTAATATATCGTTTATATCGTCTTTCAAATCCGCCTTCATCTGATCCACATTAGTGGTAGTAGTCAGTTCGGCAACCGTTCGACTTCGCAAATATTGTAAAATCCGATCCACAATAATCGGTTTCATTTTATCCAGCTCGGCCTTGGCATCTTCATTGGGTAACTCAAGCGCAATTTCAAAAACGGCGAATCGGCGTCCGTAGCTATCTTTGGGATTAATGGTAATATCCGAAATGGTGTAAATAATGCCCGGTTCCTTTTTTACTTTCTTCTCAACCTTTGCCTTTTCTCCGTCCTGTGATTCCGTATTAGGCCACAACTTTGGGACAATTAAAAAATAAACAATGGCTACGGCTGCAATTACCTGAACCAAAATCAATGTGATGATTAAACCCCATTTGGTTTGATTCGGCTTTACATCTTCTTCTTTTGCCATTGATTTTTCCTCCGGAACATCATCTTTCTTTGGACTCATAAAACATTCTCCTTAATGTTTATCGGTATCGAATATAAATTTCAACGCGCCTGTTTTTGGCTCGATTTTGTGGTGTTGTGTTCGGAACCAACGGTCGATATTCACCGTAACCCACCGCAGCCAAACGCGAAGCATCGATACCTTCGACATAATGTAAATAGCGTACAACACTCAGGGCACGAGCCGTGGAAAGCTCCCAGTTGGTCGGATACTTGGCCGTATGAATCGGCACATTGTCCGTATGCCCTTCTACGAAAATTTCTTTAAATTTTTTGCCATGTACCATGTTGGCAATGGCATTCAAAATCGGGAAGGCGCTGGGTTTTAACTCCGCCTTTCCCACATCAAACATAATATTATCGCCTAAACGGATATGAATCCCCGAACCATCCGCTTCCACCTGAACCTGATCGGCAACCCCTTCCTGCTCCAACACTTTTTTTATGTCTTTAACCTGCCGCTGAACCTGTTCTTTGTAATGCTCGCGCCCCTCGATGCTAGTGCGCTGTTCGGGCGTGGCTTTATTTTTCATATTATCCAAAATACCCAATGCGCCCTTCATGGAACTGATGGCGCCTCTGAACTTTTCCAACTCAATCGTAGAATAAGACAAAATCATGATAAAAAACACCATCAATAAAGTCACCATATCGCTGAATGTTGCCATCCAGGCAGGAGCGCCTTTGCACTCTTCTTCTTCTTGCTTCTTCATAACAGGCTATCTCATGATTCCATTACACGTTCTTTGGGCGACAGAAAATTCATCAGCTTACGCTGAATTGTATTCGGATGCTCACCGAATTGAATCGATAGCACTCCTTCGATAATCATTTCCTTAACCACAATTTCTTCTTCGGAACGGTTTTTTAATTTTTTGGCTAAGGGAATAAAAACAAGGTTGGCGGCAAAAGCTCCGTAAAAGGTTGTAATCAAAGCCACGGCCATACCGCCGCCGATCTGGGACGGATCATTTAAATTCTGCAACATGGCGATCAAACCGATCAACGTACCGATCATCCCGAAAGCCGGAGAATATTCCCCGTACGAGGCCATAATATCCTGCCCGCGCTTGTGGCGTCCCATTAGATAGGATAATTCGGTCTCCATAATATTACGGATCAAATCGGCTTCCGTACCGTCCACCACCATCTCCATGCCCGATCGCAAAAAAGGATCTTCAATTTTATTAATTTCCTTGTCAATCGCCAACAACCCTTCTTTGCGCGCTTTCTTGGAAAGAGCGACAATCTGCTCAATCAACGCCACGTTATCTACTTTTTCGCTGAAAAATGCCTTGCGAATAACGCCGATGACTCCAAGCACTTCCTTTAATTGGAAGCTGATTAGCACAGACCCCGTTGCTCCGCCGAAAACGATCATCATGGAGGGGATGTCAATAAAAATTTGCGGACTTCCCCCCATAAATATGGTGATCATCACCAAACTGAAACCGGTAATAATCCCAATAACCGTTGCTAAATCCACCGTTTTATCCTCTCATCATTTCAGAAAAATTTTTTATGATTTAATAAAAACGGACCGGCCGAAACCGGCCCGCTCCCTCCTGATTTATCGTTTCAAGCTGATTAATTCGCTTAACATTTGATCGGAGGTTGTGATCACCCTGGCATTAGCTTCGAAACCGCGTTGCGTTGTGATCATATCCGTAAATTCTTTGGCCACATCCACGTTAGACATTTCCAATGAGCCGGAAACAATGGACGTTACCGATTTGTCATCCAATTCCACCACTTGCTGCGCGCCGGAAGCCATGCTGGACTGGTACATTCCTTCGCCCAATTGCATCAAACCGGATTTATTGGGAACTTCGGCCAAAGCAATTTTAGCCAGGGCGACTTTTTCTCCGTTGCTGAATGTTCCGTTGATAACGCCTTTGGGATCGATGGTTAAATTGACCAACCGACCGACGGCACGACCGTCCTGCTGTTTTACATTGACCGTAGAAAGGGAATTGAACTGGGTGAGCCCCATTCGCCCTTCCCCGCTTTCCGCATGTAAGTCCACATCCATCACTTTTGCGCCGTTTTTGGGATCTAACGTCATTTTGGTGGCACCGTCGTCAAAGGTGAATGAGGTTAACGAACCTGCTTCATTAAAAGTGGCCCGTCCGCTGCTTCCCGCGGTTATTTCTTCATCACCCGTTGTTTTGGCCGTCCAGGTCCATTCGCCGTTATTGGCTGTTTTGGTGAACTCAAGAATCACATTGTGGCTGGAACCCAAGCTGTCGTAAACCACAACGGACGTTTTAACTTTGGCTGTTTCTCCGGGTGTTGTATTTACGAAATTGGCCAAATCAATGCGGCCCGTATTGTTTGCGCCGTTGGTCAAACGAATGGTAGTGGAACTGTCCCCGGCTTCGGCATCGGTCAAGACGATTTTGCCGTCCTGCATAGTAGCCGTTACTCCGCTAAAAGCGTTGTTGATGGCATCCAACAAATTTTGAACCGTATCACCGGATGAATAGGTATAAGTAGCGCTTACTTCCGTTCCGTCCGGATTGGTTCCCGAAATTTCAATAGTGTCTCCATCGACCAATTGCGTGGAAACTTGATCAAGACTGTTTAAGGCCGTTGTGGCATCGGCATTCGCTCCGCCTGTAGTTAAGGCACTACCTAAGGACCATACTTCCGTTGTCGTTTTAAGGCCGGCGTTTAAATTGCCGGACAGCCAGATATTGCCGGTTTCTTTTGCTTCCGATACCATATTCATATCAATCGAGATATCGCTTAAGTTTCCGGATCCTAACCCCAATTTTTTATTTTCGTCAGTTAACTGCCAACCTTGAACCGCCAAACCGCTGTGGTTTACTAGTTTCCCGTCGGCATCAAAGAAAAATTGACCGGCGCGGGTCAGCATCTGCGTATCACCGGCGTTTAAAATAAAGAACCCGTCGCCTTCAATGGCTAAGTCCGTTAAAACACCGGTTCTTTCCAGACTACCCTGACTGTAAAGGTTTTCAATCGAAGTGGTTTTCATACCCAATCCGATTTGCATGGGATTCAAATAACTGGCGCCTGCCGGAGCTAATGTTTGGCTCAGCGCTTCGGCAAAATTAATGCGTCCGCTTTTGAACCCGATGGTGTTGATGTTAGCGATGTTATTACCGATCACATCCATGCGCATTTGATGGTTGCGTAATCCCGATACACCTGCTAATAATGAACGTAACATGGTTTAAACCCTCCATAGTTTTTCCGCCTCAGTCGTTCGGCGGGATGAGGGGGCTTCCTCGGCCTGAGCACGAGGTCCGGCCCCATTGTTGTTACACAATTGCTAAACTGTCGATATTTGTAAATACGCGTTCATTGGCTTGCGTTTGATCAATAGCCGTTACCACGGTCTTATTCTTAACGCTCACCACAAACGCATGGTCATCCATCAGGATCACCGAATTTTGCGCTCCCTTGGCCTGCAATTGCTGCATTCCGTGTTGCAAGCGCTGCAGATCCGTTTCGGTCAGTTGAACGGAACGCGATTCCAGACGTTTGAGCGCGTGCGCCGAAAAATGCATTCCGTTTGCCTGGGAAATTTGCTTTTGCAGCAACTCCCCAAAGCCAACCGAATTTAACTTGTCCGCAGCGGGAGCTTTTTGATTTTGTCCGACCCGTTGCGGCCGAAGGGGCTGAATGCCCTGCTTGATTTGTAAGTCCGCTACTTTCATTGCCGCACCTCACTAACCGATTTGCACAATGTCGCCGAAATACACGTCTTTTCCGTTCACAACCAGTACCGGTTGACCGTTTTCGTAGCGTACCGCAGAAACAATACCCCGGCTTAGTGTTTTGGCGGTCACCTTGTTACCGTCGCCGTCTTCGGCCACGATCTTAAAATGATAATTCCCGCCGGGCAATTCCTTGCCCGCATCGTCTTTGCCGTCCCAATCAACCGAATTCCGGCCTTTGTCCAAACTGCTCATTTTGATGGTACGAACCAGATTGTCGTTCTCATCGTAAATTTCCACGGAAACCTTTTCCGCATCACCGGCTAATTCAAAACTTAAAGGAACTTTGTTGTCACCGGTCATTAACGGAATGTTGTCACCGTACGAAAGCACTTCCTTACCCACAAAATTCGTAGCCATGGTATTCTGAATGGTTTGGGCCAGCAGCATGTCCGTATTCACACCGTCTTTTAAGCTGTCGTCAATATTCATCAGGCGTTCCAGCGAACTGAACTGGGCCAGTTGCGAGGCGAATTCCTGACTTTGCATGGGCGAGAGCGGATCCTGATTCTTCAACTGCGTCACCAAAAGTTGCAGGAATTCATATTTGCCCATTTGGACATTACCGGCATTCATCAAATTTTTGGCATTTTGTTTTATTTGGGAGGCGCCTACTGCATTTACAGCATCTGCCATTTTTTTACTCCTAACTTGTGTTTAAGCTGTTACTTCCAATGTGTTGTAACCGAACTTTCTTACGTTTACGGCGGTTGTAATTTCATGGTCATCACCCTCCTTTCCATGTAAATGTTGAACGTTTGAATTTTTACCGTTTCGCTTTCCGGACATTTTTCCACGACTTTCCCGCGCAGCCGATTCTCCCACGGCAACCTGCACGCTGTTTAACAGATAACCTTTGTCCGCCAAACTACTTTGGATGATCGGGGTTAGCCGTAAAAAAGCTTCTTTCGCTTTCTCCGATTCCACAACAATGGACAGACGATTTTCCTTGTCATCAAATCCCACATCCAATCGGCCGAACGGAGATTCCGTTAGTTGCATTTTAAGTTGTCCGCTATTTTTACCTTTGGCCGCTTGAGCCAATAACGATTCGATACGCTCGATTAAAGCAGAAGGCCTGCCGGAGAGCGTTGTAACGCCTTTTGTTTTGGCCATCGCTTTGCCTGCGATTTCTGCCGTTTTAAGCTGATTTTTACTCAAAGCCGTCCATTCTTCCTGCTTTGCACTACCGGCTTTTTTGACAGAGGCGGCCAAAACTTCGTCCGTTTCTTTTTTCAAAGTGCCTTTGAAAGCACCCGCTTCG
>JALWEA010000343.1 GCA_027039465.1 Calditrichia bacterium
CACTCTGCCAGGGAAATGTTCCTTTAAAACGGCCATGCCCGTTTTTTGCAAATGTAAAGTATCCAAAACGGCATGATTAATAACCACCGGATATTTGTGTTTAATCGAATTCAAATAAGCGCCAAGGGCATTGATATCCGAAAGATCTTTCCCCCGGAAAACCTTAGCCAAAGCTTTCTTAAAATAAAAGAAATCTTGCCACATTTTGGTCTGTTCGCGAACATATTCCGATTTTTCCAGACCCAATTTTTGCGCTTGTTTGACAATAATTTCATCGTCAAGAACATGCCGGGCGCTCAGCAACATGCTTTCCCGAAAAATTTTCGGATTATCAAAGCGAACCGGATATGGCGCCAACATCATGCGTTTTAGCAAATCTTTTACACTCCAGGCCGTTCCGTCGTAAAACGTAACAATGGTCTTCTTCAAAATATCATTGTTCTTATCTTTAAAGGCATAATAAAGATCATCCGGTAAAATATTCTCTTTTTTGGGATTTAATTCTTTAAAAGCGTACTGCTCCAGCATTTGTACCAATGCCTTAAAGCGCTCTTCATTCATTACATAAGGCGGTGAAGGGACGTGATCTTTTAAGTAATACAAAAAAGCTTCTTCTTCCTTTCGACGTTTTAATTGCTTGTACAACGAATGCCGAACCTGTTGGTAATCACTCTTCGAAGTGAACAAATTGATTTTTTCATCAACCAGTTTAACGATGAAATAATAAAACCCTTCTTTTATCGGCGGACTAACCTGTCCTACCTTCATTTTAAAAACCTGATCTTCGATATTCGGTAACGTGCCCTTAAAAGTAATGGTATCAATAGGGATTTGCTCCGGTGCAAAGCCACGCATGCGTGCCACCTGCTCGAAAGACATTCCATTCTGAATCATTGCGTATGCTTTCTTGGCATCACCGGCATCCGTAAAAAGCAAATAGCGGATAATCTTTTTGACTTTTGATTTCTTGTAAGCCTGTCTAAGTTCCTGTTCACTGACCTTGACCTTAGGGATGATGATCTGCTTCCAAAAGGCTTCGATCATAGCTTCGCGCCGATATTCGTCCACCAAATCGTTAAGACGTTCCCTGGCCTTTCCAAGGTGTTGTGCTTCTTCCTGTGCCAGCATTTTTTCGGCGATCATGCTGTAAAGCAAAAGTTTCTTAGCGGAATCCGGCGGATTAACCCGATCCAAATACGGATTGAATTCATAGCTCTGCTTAAATTCCGATAAAGTGATGTAACTGTTTCCGACTTTGGCCACATAAACCGGCGGTTTTTCCTTATGACAACCAATAATAAATAGAAGTGGGATGACTAAAATCAAAAGGATTTGACGAATACTCATTCGATACCTCATAACGCTTGTTTTTATAAAAAGGAACCTTTTAAAAAATACTATGATTCTCCGTTTTTCTCAATTTTTGAATATTTGGCGTTGATTTCCTCCCAGCAACAGATCATGGCTAATTCCATGTTGATCACCAGCTTACGTCCCCCTCTCTTCGAAGAAGAGAGGGGGAATGAGGGGGTGAGTTAAATATCACAAAATAACTTTTCAAAGGTTTCAAAAAAATAATGCCGATTCGCTTAGGTTGCAAATCGGCAATTAAATAAATTTAATTTTTGCGGAATCCTTTAGAATCTCAGCCCCAAACTAAAGCGTTGCACATTTTCCAGGACTCCGAAATCAGCATACGCGTAATCAATCTTCAACACAACGGTCGACATCAGACGGTAATTCAGCCCGACGCCCAACGTTAATCCTTCTTCACTATCCTTTTGAAACAGCGATTTGTAACCGGCGCGCAGGAAAAACATTTCCTTAAAGCTGTATTCGAAACCGGCATTAACGGCTTCGTAATTATCATTGGGATGTATGGCGTCAGCCGCAATCGTAAGCCGATTGTTGCTGCCCAAATTAAAATCCTTAGCCAGGCCGATCTGAAAATTCAACGGAATGGAATAATAAAGCATTTCATATTGGGCATTCACAAATTCCACATTTCCTTCTTCTCTCGGATCCGGATCATTGGCAAATTTAATATCTCTGCCGTCCAGACGCATTTTAGGGCCAAAATTGGACATGCTGGCTCCCAATCTGATGCCGTAAAAAGGCGTGGTAAACAAAGTACCGATATCCAAAGCAACCGTTGAAGCCGTCATGTGCCACAATCGCTGATGGATGAATTTCACATTGGCGCCGATGGAAAATTTATTGGTCAGATTTCGAGCGTAGCTCAATCCGATCATCAGGTCGGCCGTATTGAATTTTTCACCGGTACCATCCGGAAAATCAACAGTACGAACTGCCATATCACCGGAAGAAAAGGAAGAGACCATTAACCCCAACGTTCCGGCAGAGTATAAATTTAAGCCAACCGCCATAAATTCGTAATTGGTTCCGGCAATCCATTGTGTATGGGTAAACATGGCCGCACTGGAAGACAAACGTGCCAATCCGGCGGGATTCCAATAAATCAGCGCAATATCGTCCGTATTTGCGGTAAAGGCGCTACCCATGCCAATGGCTCTTGCACTTGGGCCTATTTTTAGAAACTGCGCTACGGTTGTACCCACCTTAGACATCGTCGATGAACTGCTAAGTTGGGCAAAAGTTGTTGTAAAAGACAACAAGACAACACTTAACGCGGATATGATCAATTTTCGAGTTAACATGCATTGCCTCCGCACTATTTAATAATTACAAATTTTCCGATTTTTTTACCGATGCCAGGAGCATCAACTTGATAAAAATACAATCCGTACGATACTTCGATATTATCCTTACTCAAAAGGTCCCAGAATTCCTTCCCGTCATCAATCGTACTGTCATGATGAAGAACTTTCACGAGTTCTCCGGCCGTGGTAAATATCTTAATGGTGCATTTTCGCGGCAGTTTGTCAAAATACAAACGACGATATCCGCGAGCCGACCGGTTAATAAAATTCTTGGGTTCAATGATATTGGTAGCCACATACGGATTGGGCACGACACGAATTTTGTCAAGATCCGATTTGGCTTTCAGCGGATCGATGTGTGCTGCTTTGGTTGTAAAAGAAAATCGATCCGTCACTTTAAACGGCTTCAATACGGAAATGTAAAATTCATCGCCGCTGCCCGGCAATACGGTATCACCGCTGGCCGGATATTTAAATGTGACCGTCCATGATTTATCCAGTCCCTCATCACCGTTCAACAGGAAGATCGGTTCTCCGGGCTCCCACAGAGTGTCACGTTTGACCTTTTCCAAAATAATGAAACGAGCCGGTACGCCCCGGTCCACATTGGTAATTGTAAAATTTGTGCGCACACCGGGTCCGTGCCCCAAAGGCATACTGGTGTCCACAATCGTATCATAAAACTTGAATAAAAAGTCTGCCGGATCATGAGCTGCATTATTCGGTACCAATTCATATTCCAACGTTGTTTTACTAGAAGCGCTCCAGCCTGTGTTTTCCGTACGTAGTTTAAATGGCGTTTCGGTGATGCGTAATTGCAATCCGTCAAAATAAGGATTGGTTGCTTCACCATGCAAAGCGGTGCTGTGATAAATCGGGAAATTGGTATGGCTGATACGATACTCCGTATTATCTTTCATACGGGCACCTGGATGCTCCTTAGGATCCAGTACCATAATGGCACCGCGCTGCGCATCAATAATATAATCCACGCTATCTTCATAAACTTCGGAACTATCCAGGTTGAAAACGACAATGCTGGCCGGATTCAAATGCTGATATTGCAAAGAAACATATTGTCCGTAAAAAGAAATAAATGTTTCTTCTTTGGGTTTCAAATCTTCAACACTATAGGTTTTCTCTCCGGTGGAATCGGAAAATGAAATAATAAATTTATTGTTATCTTCCACTTTGTTATCATCAACTATGCGAATATCGAATTTTCCGGTGGCAATCGTTCCCGGTTCCGGAATCACTCCGCTATTGGATTGGCCGTTTTCGATTTCCGCAGGCACATAACCTGCCGGACGGCTCCTGGGCACAACCATTGCCGTATTCACATCAAATTTGTAGGTATTGGTCGTCGGATCAAACGTAATAATTTTCGAACATTCGGTCGGAGCAATTTGCAAAGAATCCAAACCGTGGTCATACGAACAAACGGCGTAGTAATAGGTTTGGCCGTTGATGACATTATTACTATCCACATACATGTGCACCAAACCGGTGTTATCGCCCAAATAGTAGGAAATACCGCGTCCGCGATAGGGCGTTTTGCTTGGACCCTGATATTCATCGACCAAATCAAACCGCGCATCCACGCCATGGTCGTTTTTAAGCGGTTGGAATAAGAAAGCATTCCCGTTAACATCGGTAATGGTTTGCTGATCCGAAAAATCAGGACTCGTACTGCGATAGATGACATAGCCTTCGAAATCATTACCTTCCGCAATGGGGTCATACGAAGATTCGGCCACATCGTCCCAATACAATGTTACTTTGCGATCGCCGGGTACCACCGTTACATGCGGTTTTTCGGGCGGACGGGAAAATTCATAACCGGAATTATAAATTTGCTGAACCGTTGTGGCGTTCAATTTCAAATCATTGAAATCTTCACCCAACAATAAAGCGATGGAAAAGCGTTTGGTTTCCAACCCGCGCAATTTAAAACGCCCCGAAGAATACAAGAAAACCCGGTCACCTTGCACAACCGTGGTGTCGAAATGGCCTGGCACCATGAATTGATCATACAATTTTTCATCATCACGGGCGTAAACGCTTCCGAAAGCAGGGTTTTTAAAACCGGTTAAACCGATCATATCCGATTCGTCGATATCCGTGAATTCGAAATTCGGTTCACCGGGATGTTTAATATCAAATAAAATACCGGCCGTCGGCTTACCGTCGCCTTCGCCAAAATCACCGGTGTTTGGGATACCGTCAATACCGACATCATCTTTTTCGGGATTCCAATCATGATCATTATCAATCCCGTCAGTCCAACTTTCATCCACCATTCCGTCACCGTCGTTGTCGATACCGTCACCGGGATAAAACACACCATTGATAATTTCATTACCGATTCCGGGACTTTCCAAAAACTTATATCCCAGGTAACCTGGCGCTTTTCCCGGGATCATACTTTTACCGTCGGTATCGTAAGCAAACACCATGTTGTAGGCTTTGTCAAAATAGGCCCAGTCATCGTTGTAATCGCTCCAACCACCGATATGCGGATCGCCCCACATACCGAAGACGACCTTATTTAATTGTTTGGGACTTTTATTGCTAATCTTGTAAATAAGGAAAATGGCATCTTCGGCCAAGGGGTTGGCCCATTGATAGACACGCACTTCCACTTGAATACCCAAACCGCGCTTGGATGAATCGTCCGGGAACGGATAATAATCAAATTCGGCATTATCACGATCATCCATCACATAAAAAGCTTCTTTGTCGGCATTGGTTGCACCTTGGCCTAACGCTCCCGGCCAAACATATTTCCGCAAGGTGGGATTATACCAACCATCGGGCCATGAATCCGGTTTACCGTCCTTGTCCAAATCAGGCGCATCGCTTGTCGGAATATAATCGCTTTCCGGATTCAGATATTGGATTTTACCGTCATCGCTGGTAACCAAAGGTTGAAATCCCCAACGAATGGTTCGGTCCGGGTTTAACTCCGGGCCGGAAGATGTTAAACCATCGCTGATAATATGAACAAAATACGTTGTGTCGCCGTTTTGAGAAACCCTGACAATGGTGTCGGGATGGCGTCTATCCGGTACTTGTACTTCGGCTCCAACCAAAGGCCCGAACTCATAAGCATAGCCCAAACCGTTCCAAACAATATCGGTAATGTGGTTACCGGCATTGGAAATGGAACCGTAGTTGTAAATTTGCGCCGTAATTTTGTTACCGTTCATAATCGCCGTTTGACGTTTGGTTCCGCCGAAAGTCTTGGCTAAAATACGGTCCATCCATTGGTTGTAAGCCTGAAATTCGGCTTCAGACCAATCTTTTTTTGGTCCGTCTTTAAATTTTTCATTCTCCGTATTATCGGCCAATGCAGCCGATACGGCAAGAATCAAAATCAGCAAAAAAGCCAAAATGTTACGCATCATATCTTTTTATCTCCATTACTTAAAATTCAATGGTCATACCCAAACGTACTTCTCTGGGTCTGCTATAATAATCGGGGCGCACAATGTATTCTTTCCAGGTATGAACCCCTGGTTCACCGTAATGTTTTCTTAAAGTTTCCGTTTCCTGTTGGTTACGGAAAGCAAAAGTGTAGGTAGCACGTCCGGTATCGTTGTAAACATAGCGCTCGTTTAAAGTATCGAACAAATTATAAACTTTGGCAAAAAGCGTAAAGTAAAAATGCCCGATCGGGAAGCGATAGGATGTTTGTAAGTCCACATTCTTTTGTGTCGGCTTACGATCGCTATTCGGGCGCACGTCATAATTAAAATCTTTGTTATAAATATAAGGAGAATAAGGATAACCGGATGACAACCGTCCGATGATACTTGTGGTCATGTGCTTAATCGGAGCCACTGTAATAATAGCATATAAATTATGCGGTTGATCCCAATCCAAAGGTACAATTTCCTTGATCGTTGCCAAACCGCTTAACGAGTTGTAAAAGAAAGCATCGGTATTGTTATTATTACCCTCGGCTACCTGATAGGTGTAATCCAGACTAAAACCGACCGGACTTCCCTTGTGCATCCGTTTTTTCAAAGAAAGCGTAACCCCTTTTACATTACCGTAATCCTGGTTCACATAAACGCGATAATCACGCAGGTCGCCTTCCAAAGATTTAAACTTAATGCGTTGCCGTGCCAACAAATCGCGAATATCGCGGTAAAATCCCGTCACATCAATCGAAAGATCGTTGGTCAATTGCTGTTGCAAGCCCATTTCGTACATAACCGTTTTTTGCGGACGTAAATTTGCGTTGCCAAAGGTCGGCGTACCGCTTTTGGGTAATTCAAAATCGGGATTTACATACAGAGCCGAGAAAGAAGGCATCTGCGTAAAATGACCATACGAAAAGTGAATAATACCCTGCGAAGTAATCGGGAATGATACTCCCAAACGAGGCGAAAGCGTGTGCTTGGGCGTTGCTTCGGCCAGCGCCCCGTCCGGTTGCAATAAGTCTTTGGCATATTTGGATTTGGACCAGAAATAGTCGTAACGGACACCAACATTAATAATCATGCTTTGATATTCGATTTTGTCCTGAATATAAGCCGAAAACTCTCTCGGCCAACGATCGTAATAATCATGCGTGGGCGAATCCAAACCCAACACCGTTGGTTTGTTGTAGTTAATACGATCATACAAAATCGTATAGGTTTCATTCTGCAAACGATGCAAACGGCCTTCAAAACCGAATTTTACCTGATGGCGTTTGTTGATTTGGCTGGTGAAATCAAATTTGGCAATATAACTGTGAGAACGCTGATTGTAATGTCCCATACGCGTTCCGCCGAAATTGAAATAGACTCCCGGAGGCGATCCCTGAATTTTATCCGTTGGGACATAGCGCGGATCATAAGGATTTTTATAGACATATTGTTGAAAATGGCGATAGTTGGTAGCCAATCTTAATTCATAATAGGTACTTGGCGACAAAGTGTGCACCATTTTAACGGCATTGTGCAAACTTTCGGAATAGTAATTGTAATCGCCGTCGGGATCATATTTGTAGGCATGATGGTAGGATTTCCACCAACCGTTATTGTAAATGGACTCAACGCGTAGAATAATAGAAGGCGTAATATTGTATTTGATTTTACCTAATAAATTATAAGACCAACTGGGATTCATGGGAACAATTTTTCCGTCGCCCGTTCGTTGAATATACCATTCATCGATGAATTTTTCCCGCCGTTCGAAAACCTTATCTTCGGTCTCGATAAAATATTCCACAACGCGACCTTTAAAATTAGCGGAATCCGAAGGGTTGTGCTCACGAACGCCATACAAATACCCGTCTGTTGCGGCATATTTGCCGGAGAAGAAAAAGGTCAGGTTCTTACCACCGATTACAGGTACGGGTCCGGACAACGTTCCTTCAATATTACGGTTGGCCAAAGGCGAAATATTATCAATATTCAGAAAAATATTTTTATGGTTACTTACGTAATCGCCGGAATAGGTAGTTAAACTTCCCTTGAAATTAGGGCCACCGTCTTTGGTGGTAATGTTAACCACACCACTCATGGCATGTCCGTATTCGGCATTAAACGCACCGCTAACCACGGTTAATTCCTGAATGGCGTTATTGGCAACCGTTGTTGCCAAGCCATTGGTCGAATACGGGTTGGCCACCGAAACACCATCCATTAAATAAGCGATTTCATTGGAACGCCCGCCGCGAATGTGCAAAGCGCCGTTAGCACCGCGGGTAACACCGGCCTGAACCGCTAAAATTTGGGTAAAACTCTCGGAAGGCAAAGCTTTGATTTCTTCGGCGGTAGTTACTGTTTTAGTGGCCGTTAAGTCTTTTTGCACCATGGGACGTTCGGCAACCACCTCAATGGTTTCGTTCATGGTTAAAGTCTGTTCCCGTACCTTAAAATTAACAATCGTTGTCTGATCCGATTCCACTTGCACATCCTTCATGACAACCTTCTGATAACCGACAACGGTACACTCCACATCGTATTTTCCTGGAGGAATATTAATAATGTAGAAATCGCCGTTTAAATCGGCGGCAGCCCCGAGATAGGTACCTTTAATAACAATATTTGCGCCGGGAATCGGTTCGCCGGTTTTGGCATCCGAAACATGTCCGGCAATTTTACCCGTGTTACCTGCCATGGCAAGTTGGGCAAACCAAAAGACTAATAAAAGAAAAATGGAAAATGTCCATGAGTTTCGTCTCATAATACGTCTCCGCATTAAAGTTAAAATTATTTTATGGCAAATATAATAAATCTTTAGTTAGTTAACAAACCGAATTAATTTTAATTTTTATGAAAATAGCTATTGATTTAAAAAAAATTTTTCTTAACTTTAAATACCAAAATTAATTAACCAAAATAGGAGGTATTCTCTATGAGAAAAGGTTTACTTTTCACCATCTTCAGTTTAATTGTCTCTGTTGCCACGCTTTTTGCACAAACAGACGGCAACAACACAACCATGGGTCGCGCATACAGCAATCCCACGGTAAACAACATTACCGGATTTGGGCGCTATGTTTATGCCGGCTGTGATTTGGACAAAGACGGCAAACCCGAAATTCTTATGACGCAATACGCCAATGGCGGCGCCGTTGAAATTTTTGAAGTTACCGGTGACAACACCATGGAAGAAGTTTGGCGCTCGCCGGATTTGGGTTCTCCTTACGGAAGCCCTGTTCGTACGCTGGCAGTAGGTGACCTGGACGGTGACGGTTACGATGAATTGTATGTTTACGTAAGCACCGGTTGGAATAACGTTGACAGCACCGGCGGTATTGTTGTTTTCCAAAATAACGGTATGGATAACCAATATGATCAAGTTGCCAAATTAGATTGGTCGACGAACCCCGCATTAGTGGATACCGGCTCATGGCGTTGTGAAGACATTGCTGTTGCCGATTTCGATAATGACGGTCAGTTGGAATTAGCTTTCACCCGTTGGATTGGCGGTGACAAAAAAGCCCGTACCGTAAACATTTTTTCGGTGGACGGTAGTTTTGCCAGCGGTTTTTACACCTGGAATCTGGAATATAAACAGACCCGTTATCAGTTGAATACCGGCGGTAGTGTAACCGGCGCTTATTTTGCTAATTTGGATGGCGACGATCACAATGAATTGTGGGTAAGTGTTTATGATTATTTAGGCTTTCGTGCTATTGAATCAACCGGTCCGAACAGCTATGTGGATTCTGCCCATGTTGTTCAGTTAAATCAATTGGATAAAATTGACACAACCATCACTCCGCATGATTCTTATATCATTAAAGGTTTTGTAACCGGTGATATCGATGGTGACGGTTCCAATGAAATTATTGTCGAATCGACCTTTACGGGAAAAATGTTCTTGTTGAAAGCCGTTGGTGATATCCAGGACAGTGTACAGGTTACCTATTTGCCTTGGTTCAAACCTGGTGCTTTCACCACATTGGCGCTTGGCGATCAGGATCATGGCCCAGGCTCCGACGGTATGGATATTTATTCCGGCGGTACCTCCGCAGGTATCAAAGACTATGAATATGTTGGCGGTAATTTGGCCGATTCCACAAGCTGGAAAGAATACGTATTTGGCGCCGATACTTGTGTTATCGACACCGCAGGTCAACCGGTTATGAGCCCGGTCTGGGATGTTAATGTACCGAAAGTTGACTTGGACGGCGACGGCAATAAAGAAGTTGTTGCTAGTTATTTGGTTGCAGGTAGTACGGTTCCGCAAGATAGCGC
>JALWEA010000344.1 GCA_027039465.1 Calditrichia bacterium
AAAAGCAAAGTCATCATTTTGATGACGGACGGGCGCAACAACCGGGGGCAAATCGATCCCATAACCGCGGCGCAGATGGCCAAGGCGTTTGGCATTCGCGTGTACACCATCGGGACGGGCACCAAAGGAACGGCCATGTATCCCATTCAAGACCCGCTGTGGGGCACGCGTTATGTTCCCATGCGCGTGGATATTGATGAAGATCTGTTGCGCAAAATTGCAAAAATTACGGGCGGAAAATACTTCAGGGCGACCAGTACGGAAAAGTTGCGCGAGATTTACAAAGAGATCGGTAAAATGGAAAAAACGAAAATCGAAGTCAAAGAATACACGCGCTACGAGGAATTTTTCATGTACTTTATCGCCCTGGCCATTGTGCTGCTGTTAGCGGAAGTGATTTTGGCCAATACGTATTTTAAGACGATTCCGTGAGGGGGATAAAGGGGAAGTTAAGGGTTAAGTGTGTAAGAGTTAAGAGTTAAGAGTTAAGAGTTAAGTGTTAAGTGTTAAGTGAATATGTGGTGAACGTGTAATCGTGTATTCGTTAACCGTATATTCGTTAAGTACTGATTCGGTGGTAAAGATGGTAAGCACGTTGAAGAAAAACCAAATTCCGAATAACGTATTTTACACTTAAACCCTTAACCCTTAACCCTTAACTCATAAATCTATTCAAACAGTAATTTGGAACGAATCAGGTTATTATGGAAGTACTGCGATTCAGATATCCGTTGTTTCTGCACGGCCTTTGGGGAGTGTTGCTGCTCATCGTCTTTTTCGTGCTGGTTTACCGGCATAAGGAAGCCCTGTTGCAGCGGTTCGGGCATCTTGAGCTGATCAAGCGCATTTTGCCTGGCTACGACAAACGTCGTGTTGTCTGGAAAAACATCTTTTTTATTCTGGCTTACATTTTTCTAGTCATTGCGCTGGCCGACCCGCAAATCGGCACCAAATTGGAGCAGGTCAAGCGCAAGGGCGTCGATATCATCATTGCGCTGGATGTTTCCAACAGCATGAAGGCCGAGGACATCAAACCCAATCGCCTCGAAAAGGCCAAGCATGAAATCGCTCAATTTATTGATTTGCTGAAGGGCGATCGCATCGGTTTGATTGCATTTGCAGGGATGGCGCATTTGGTTTGTCCGTTAACGTTGGACTACGGCGCCGCAAAGCTTTTCCTGCAAATGATGGATACGGATTTGATTCCGGTGCAGGGAACCGCCATTGGTGACGCCATTAAAGTGGCGCGCAAGGCCTTTGTGCAGAAGGAGCGCAAACACAAAGTACTGATTTTGATTACCGACGGAGAAGATCACGAAGGCGATCCGGTCAAAGAAGCCAAAGAAGCGGCCAAAGAGGGCATCGTCATTTATACGATCGGCATCGGTTCGCCGCAGGGAGTGCCGATTCCCGTTTACGATCAGAACGGCAATGAAGTGGGTTTTATGAAAGATCGTAACGGCAATGTGGTCACCACAAAACTAGACATGACCACTTTGCAGAAAATCGCTTTTGTTACCAACGGCAAGTACTACATGGCCACCAGCGGCCAATCGGAATTGAAAAAGATTTACGACGAGATCAATAAAATGGAGAAAAAAGAACTGAGTGCGCGCAAGTTCTCGCAATATGAAGATCGTTACCAAATTTTTGCTTTAATCGGTTTGATTTTTATCCTGCTGGAGTTTTTCTTACCGGTTCGAACACGGAAAGGAGGCGCCTATGCGCTGGGTCAATATTAGCCTTCTGATCCTGCTGTTCATCGGTATATCGCAGGCGGATAGCATTCGCGGTAAAATCAAAAAAGGCAACGAATTGTTTGCCCAAGGAAAATACGAGGAAGCTTTGGCCGCTTATCAGGATGCTCTGTTGGACGATCCGCTCAATGAAATCGCTTTATTTGATCAGGGTGATGCTTATTACAAGATGAAAAAATACAAGGAAGCCATCGATGCTTACCAAAAGGTGGTGGGCAGTAAAAATTTGTTGTTGAGCGCAAAAGCGTTTTACAATATCGGCAATGCCTATTTTCAGCAAAATAAATTGAAAGAAAGCATCGAAGCCTACAAAAAAGCATTGGAGCTAAATCCCAATGATAAAGAGGCCAAGTACAATTTGGAACTGGCGCGTGCCAAGCTGAAAGAGATGGCTAAAAAACAAAAGATGCAGAATAAACAACAGAACAAACAAAAACCCATCGAGCCGTCCGAATTTGCCAAAAAGTTGAAAGCGCAGGCCGGAAAGTTGGTAGATCAGCGCAGATATCAGGAAGCCTACCAACTGATGGTGGACGGTTTGAAAAAAGACAAAACCGTAGCGGCCTTTCAGGATTTTATTCATCGCATTAAGGATGTGGTAGATATTTTAGGTGCAAAGAAAATATGAAACGCATTTTAATAGTCTTTTTATTTTCGGTAATTTTGTTTAATTTAGCCCACGCGCAAACGGCTATGGGGTTTTTCCATTTGGGCGCGGATTTGTACATTAAAGGACATTTGGATCAGGCGATACAGGTTGTTCAGGAAGGGTTGCAAAAATATCCCAATGATCCTTATTTGAATGCTCTGAGTAAAAAGTTAAAGCAAAAAAAACAGCAGCGTCAGCAACAGCAGCAACGGCAAAATCAGCAGCAGCAACAACAACAGAAAAAACAGGAACAAAAAAAGCTGCAGGCGCAAAAAGAAAAGCAGAAACAGGAGAAGCAAAAGCAACAACAACAGCAAAAGCAAAAAGGCCAAAAGAAACAGATGACCAAAAAAGAAGCCGAACGCATTTTGCAGGCTTTGAAAGAAGAAAACAAAAAATTCAAAAAGGAACATTTGCGCGTTCCGGCCGGACGTCGGCAAATGGATAAGAATTGGTGAGGAAGAGTTAAAGGGTTGATTGGTTGAATGGTTGAGTAGGAAGGATGTTAAGAGTTAAGAGTGTAAGGGTTAAGGGAATCGTTAATCGTTATTCGTTATTCGTATATTCGTTAATCGGATGTGGGGTGAATTGTTGAATGGGTAAATGGTTAAGGGTGTAAGAGTTAAGAGTAAAGGGGAAAATCTTTATCCGTAAAAGGCTGTCATTGCGATCCCGACGAAGTCGGGAGAAGCAATCCCATTCAAAGCGGCAACGGACGTGGGGAATTCTTCCTTTTGTCGCGGTTACTTGGCAACCAGACGTGCTCTTTTACATTTTTGGGCAAAAATACCTTCAACTAAATAATTCGCCAAATGGCCAGTCCTAAAGTGGCACCTCCATGCGGTAGCAGGGAGGGGATGGGGGTGGGTTAAAAAG
>JALWEA010000345.1 GCA_027039465.1 Calditrichia bacterium
TTCACCGGGCAGGTCGCCGGTAGGTTTGTTGATATGGCAACCGGCGCACATTTTACGAAGATGGGAAGTGGTTAGCGAGGTGTCCGGAACGTTGGCAATGGCAAGACTTGAGTCGTCGGGTGTTGCTTTTTCCTGCCATTGGTACAGGGTGGAAGCGGCAATGCCGCTGTTGGTTGTCATGATGGATTTGCGGACGTGCCGCGCCCAGGTAGGGTGACAACTGCTTTGACCGCATGTTTTGGTAACCCAATGAAGGTCGGACGGATTTTTTACCATGCCGCGGTGCGCAATGGATTTGTCGGCAACGTCGGGATTGCCCAAATGACATTTGGCGCAACCAAATACTTTGACGGGATGCGAAGCGCTCATGTCGCGTACATTGTTGTGGCAGGTTAGGCATTGATCGGGCGATGTTGGCGAGGATGGTTTGCGGAATTGATCGAAAATCGCCAGAACAATAAGAAGGCTTAAAACCGCACTTGCCAAAATCAGCGGCAAATTGAATTTGATTAAACGATTAATTGCCATCCCGCACCTCTGAAGAAAGTGGCAATCAGTGTTTCAAACAAATAAAAAAGAAATAAAAGAAAGATTAGTATCAGAAGTAAATTTTGACGTTTGGGCCAAACAGGTAAAATAGACAACAGGCCTAAGAATGAAATCGGAAAAACAATACCGCTTAGTCCGACGGGCAGCCAGGATAGCATTTCCTGCATTCCGCGAAAATACCAAGGCCCTTTAACCACGGCCAATTCCGCTTGCGGATGCGTACCGATGCCGGCCGGAAACAGTACCGCTATCAAGGCAATTAAAACGAAGGTGTAATAAAAAGCGTAACCATCCGCCTTTAAACGATTGATGTGCATGTAGGTTAGCACAAGGGCTAAAACGGTAAAGGTCGATGCATGGTGCAGCAGAATGGTAAGCACGGAGCCGTTTTGCGCGGGCATGATAAAAAATCGTTTAATGGCCTGACCGGGATCGCCCAAAATATTTAAAATGTGCGATAAGATTTGTATGGCGTCGCGGCTTTCCAAACTGCCTAAGCTCAAAAAACCGGAGAAGACAACGGCAATGCCGGTGATAAGTAAAATAACGAGCCACAACCAGCTTTGCCATCGGTAGTCGGTAAAGGCGCGTTTCAGCAGATATTCGATCACGTGTAAAGTCATGGCCGCTAAAAAGACGTCACCGGCATAAGCATGGCAGCTATGCAAAAAATGCCCGAACAAACTGCTGTTGACGAGGGCGCTTAGGCTCTTAAACGGGGCGGCCGCCGATTGAAATCCGGGAATAATTAAAATACCGCTAATCAAAGCAATTAATAAGCTGCTTAACGTAATTTCTCCCAATTTGGGAAGCCAGTAGCGGTTTTGGAATAGTCGATCGTAATTCATGGGCGCCTACAGGGTAACGGTTAGTTGGTTATCGGTTTGGCTGAAAGGGAGCGCTTTTAGATTTTTGCCGGCAGGGCCTTTGATAAACACGCCGTTTAATTGAAATTGACTGCCGTGGCACGGACAGACGAAACGTCGGTTGACGGCATCCAGCTTTACTTTGCAGCCCAAATGCGGACAAACGCGTGAAAAAACTTTTAGCCGGGTGGAATTGCGCACAATAAAAACGTCTTCTTCTACCTGCACGGGCTGAAACGGGAGTTTTAACCTGAGCTTAATTCGCTGTTTTTGCCGCACCAAAAAACGGGTAAAGCGGGCGGTTAGAAAAAGGACAACAGCGATGATTGCCGCTGAGATGATTTTTAACGCGTTGCGCCGGGTAGTTTTGAATTCCTTGCCGTTCATGTAATAAATGTATTGAGAATATGGATTGGCGGCAAGTTAAAGTCAATGGTAAGGTAAAATAAGATTTAGGTGGTTGGTGAAAAAAATTTGGGACTGATAGCTATCAGTCCCAAAACAAATGGTTTCTGACTGATAGCAATCAGTCAGAAACGCACGAATTAATCTTCCATTCATTAAACCGCTTCCAGCACTTCTTCCTTCTTTTCCTCCGGTCTGCCTTCTTTGTCTTTCGCTGCCCAGCCCAGATACTCTTTTCTCCAAATCGGCAGGGTTAATTCTTCCAATTTTTTGTCGTACTCGCTCAATGTTTTGTAATATTCGTCATCATGCAAAATCTTGGCCGCAGCATCGTCTTCCGGCTTGGCGTCTTCGGTTAAAATAGATCGCCGGAAGTTTTCGTAATGATCACGGATGGAGCAGGGCAGTAACCAGTTATCCGGATGATCCCGATGAGCGTATCCGTATTCATCCTGCCACTTACGACCGTTAATCATAAACTTGGAGAATAGTGCATCCGTAATGGTCTTGCCGTTGTTGTACAAATCGTAAACATTATCAACGTAATAAGGAACAAAAACGCAGGGCATGATGTTGCCGTTCCAATCGATGTACAAATAACCGCCCGCACGTCCGTACGCAATACAACCGTTGGACAGTACTCCGCTGTTCCAGAAATCGGCCAGAGGATATTTCTTTTCTTCCAGCATGTATTCCCACTTTTTGAAAAGTTCGATGCGCTGTTCCGGTTGAACCATAAGCGTCAAAAGCTCATCCGCGCGGCCGATAGGCATTAACTGGAATTGCCACATGTAACTGACGCCTAATTCTTCAAAATAATAGTCGTAAAATTCATCGGTCAACAGAATATCGGCATTTTTACTTGTGGAAGTAATGGAAATACCAAAAGGCACACCCGCTTCACGCAGATTTTCCATGGTGTGTAAAATACGTTTGTAAACGCCTTTGCCGCGCCGTTCATCCGTTTGTTCTTCGTAGCCTTCAACGGAAATAGCCGGAGTAACATTGCCCAAGTCTTCAAGGCGTTTGGCCAATTCTTTGGTAATTAAGGTGCCGTTGGTGTAAACAAGGAAGAAGGTGTCGTTAAATTCCTCAAAAAGGTCTAATAACGTTTGTCCTGTTTGGCGATCACGATACATAAACGGTTCACCGCCGCTAATGGTCATAAAACGGGAACCGAAAACATCATGATTCTCGCGCAGGATTTTTTCCACAATAGGATAGGGCAGATACGTTGCCGTTTCCGCGTTCGAGCTGGCATAGCAGCCGATGCAGGAAAGATTACAACGTTGAGTGGGGGATAGTACAAAAAAGGCCGGGGGCTCAATGCCGTACTTTTCTTTGAAGTTGGCCTCACTTTGCAGATTCTCCTGATTGTTCTGCATAATGGCGTTTTTCACGAAAACTTCGATAAGATTTTTGATGACCTTTTTGGAAATGTACCCGCGATCGATGTTTTTGACCGCTGTGTGTAAAATGGCGGAAAGGTATTGGTATTTCTTCTCCTGAACAGCGGGGAGGGTATCCGGGCAGTCCGTTACAAAAGATTTGTAAATGTACTTGTCCAACTGGCGGGCTAAAATTCTACGTCCTTGTTTTTGATTTACAATTTTGCTCAGCATTCCTATTACAAAATTGTCTAACATGGTCGGGCTCCTTTCTGTTAAATATCGTATTTACCGAATGTTCAATGATCACAGAAAGGCTTTCCGCGAACCGGGCAGATAATCTGGAATTAAAATCGTAACAGAAAAGACGGTTTCAAAGAACAGGACTAAAGCCTTTATTTTAATTACAAAATTTTACGCCCGTAAATAGGGTTTGTTCCTAAAATGATTCAAAAATCAGGTTTTTACGTTGATTTTAATCATTTATTTTCTTTTTCTACCGATTATTTTTTTTTGTAAGTTTAGGTCGTGGTTATTTTTGAAATTAAAGAGTGAGACTTATGTTAAAACGTCGACGATTTTTTATTGCCGGGTTAATTTTAGCGCTATCGCTGCTTATTGTGGCTTGTGATGCTCCAAGGCAAAATCCTTTCGATCCAAAATCATCCAATTACACGGATAACCCACAGCAATTGGTAACTTCTTCGGTTTATGTCAAACATTTGTATCCGCCGTTCGAACCCATTGCCAACGCCAATCTCATCATTGAAAATTTACATTTGTTTTTGACTACCGATGCGCAAGGGCTGGTGACCTTCGAGCATCAACCGGTTGATTCGCTTATCATTCTAAGCGATGCCGATGGTTATTTTAATCGCCGATTTACCATAAAAACCATTCCAACGAATCAGTATACCATCTATTTAAATGCAAAACCGGAAGTTAAGGACGTTCATTTTTATTCGACCTATACCAATTTTGAGCAGTCCAATTCAACGACTAATTTAAGTTTTGACGTCACCGTCCTTGATGCGGATGGCCCGTTGGATGTTACGGTATTTCTTAAAAACGATCAATATAATTTCTCCAAAATGCTTTCACAAGATCCTAATAATAAAACTTATTTTTCAACGGATATTTCGGTTGCCGATGAATTGAATAATTTAAGCACCGCACAATTGCCGGAACTAAATTTTTATTTGGTCGTCAAAAATTTAAATCAGGATTCCATTAGCGTAGGCACCTATTCCATTCGCCGGGTTATTGACAAGCAGTTGCAGTTGTTAAGTCCGTCGGCTGGTCAGGCGGTTCAGGATAGTGTGGTGTTCAAATGGATCAATCCCGAATTGTCCTATGATTATGAGTTCACTATTCAATTATTAAAATATCCGACATTTGAGAAAATTTTTTATCGGGACATCGGCAAAGATCAGGATCATTTGGTTGTTAAGGACTTAGCCAAGGGGCAGTACTCGTGGTCTCTGCAAGTTCAGGATAAATTAGGAAATATCTGTCAATCCTATTACATTTATTTTTATTATGAATAATCAATCGATTAAAAATAGCGAGAAATACGATAAACTTACGGAAGCCCATTTGGCGACCATTTATCGCTTAACGCGGCAACTTTCCGCTTTGAGCGACGAAGAGAATGTGCTGGATTTGATCCTTAATCAGCTCATCGAGGAAACAGGGGCGGAAGTGGGCGCTTTTATTTTTTACGACCGGGACAGCGATACCTTTACTCCGAAGAGCATTATTTCCCGCGATAAGCAGCCGGTCGGGGATATTCAATTTTCCCAAACCGTTTTTCGGCAGGTATTAAATTCAAAACAGGCCGTACTTTCATTCGATACCTTAACGGACGAGCAATACGCCCATTCGCAAAGTGTAATCCTTAACCAAATCCATTCCATTTTGGCCTTTCCTTTGATTATCAAAGATCAGGTTTACGGGATTTTGTATTTTGACAGCCGTAAAAACCGGCAGAACTTTAATGAGCCTGCACGCCAATTCCTTTCTCTTTTTTCGGCCATCGCCTCATTGGCTTTGGAACAGATTTTGGCCAAGCAAAAGTTCGAAAGCGAGAATATTTTATTGCGCAATCAGTTGGCGCGCGATATGCGCATGTCAACAATGGTAGGTGAATCGCCGGTCATGAAGCGCCTGTTCAGTTTGATTAGCAAAGTAGCGCGCTCGGATGCTTCGGTGTTGATTACAGGCGAAAACGGCACGGGTAAGGAGCTGGTCGCGCGCGCCATCCATGATTTGAGCGACCGCAAAGACAAGCCCTTCATTGCGCAATATGTGGGCAATATTCCAGGTACTATTTTGGAAAGCGAGCTCTTCGGTTACAAGAAGGGGGCATTTACCGGAGCCACTTCCGACCGCATCGGATTGTTTGAAGCCGCCAACGGCGGTACGCTTTTCCTGGATGAGATCGCGGATTTGCCTTATGAAATTCAAGCCAAATTGCTGCGTGTTTTGCAAAACAGGGAATTTAAACGTTTGGGTGAAACGATTATCCGCAAAGCTGATGTACGCATTTTGGCGGCTACGAATCAGGATTTGAATAAACTGATTAAAGAAGGAAAATTCCGCGAAGATTTGTATTATCGGCTCAATGTAGTGCGTATTACGGTGCCGCCCTTGCGCGAGCGTAAATCGGACATTCCTTTGTTGGTAGAGCACTTTTTGCATAGTATCGATAAAAATTTACGCATCAGCAACGAAGCGCTTAAAAAACTGATAGACTATCATTGGCCGGGTAATGTGCGCCAATTGGAAAACATCATCAAGCGAGCCAGTATTTTAGCCTCGGATTCCACCATTCAAGCCGATGATATTCAATTTGACGATTTTGATACCGAACCCTTAGCCCGTCTATTGCCTAAAAATTTGGAAGATGAAGCATCACTGGAAGAAATCAAAAATTACATTATTCGTAAACGGCTTGAACGTTTTAACGGTAATAAAACCAGAGCGGCCAAAAGCCTGAATATTTCCTTGCGCGCTTTACAATTGAAAGCCAAAGAACTCGGGTTGTAAAAGATGAAATCCATCGGAAATTATGAAATTATTGAAGTGATTGCGGAACACGGCCCTACTTTAATTTGTGTGGCAAAGCATAAAAAATTAGGTCGTAAAACATTCCTCAAAATTTTCAAAAGCGCCGATACCACCTTACTCGAGCGGTTTGAACGTGAAGCGCGCGTAGTTGCCGATCTTAATGATAAGCACATTGTTGCCATTTACGATTTTGGCGAGGAGAACGGACGCTACTTCATTTCCATGGAATACGTTGACGGTTCCAATTTAAAAGAGTATTTGGACGCCCATGAGTTGAGTTCGGAAGAAATCGTCGAAATTGCTTACAAAATAACCAAAGCTGTGGCCGTTTTACACAAACACGGTTACATTCACCGCGATTTAAAACCGGAAAATATTCTGGTCTCAAAAGAGGATAATGTTAAACTAACCGATTTCGGTATTGCTTTCCATGATTCTTTGGAACATGTAACCACGGAAGGCTCTCTGTTAGGCACGCCTTTGTACATGTCTCCGGAGCAGATTAATAATTTGCCGGTAACGCCTGCAAGTGATATTTTTGCATTGGGTACTATTTTTTATCAAATGGCCACTAAAGAACATCCTTTTGCCGCTCCGCGTATCGGCGAGATTTTTTCCAAAATTTTGAGCCAACCGGTTGAAGATTTGTGCGTTGTGCGTCCGGATATGCCCGTTTGGTTTTGCCGAATGGTCGGGAAGATGTTGAATAAAGATCCGCAGGCACGCTATTCCTCGGCCGAAGAATTGTTGACTGAATTTAGGAAGCACCACACGTTTCCGCCCTCCACAAATGTTGAAAAAGCTCCTGCGCCTAAGAAACTACCCAAAGCCGTATTTTATTTGGCCGGGTTGGGTGTGTTCGTTTTAATGTTGATTTTAGGATATCGTTTTGCCAGAAATATGGAGCAAAAACCGTCCGGCATGGTTGCCGATACATTAAATACAAAAATAACGAACGATAGTAGCCGACAAGCAGGCAATCAAATAATTGTGAAGAAAGACTCGCTAACAATGGCCGCTGTTACGGGGGAAAAAACAAGAAAAGGAACGAAACCAAAAAACAATATTCCGGATACTGTTGTTAAGCCGCCGTCAATTAAATACGTGAATGTGAAAATTCAAACCTATCCCTGGTGCAAAATTTATTTAAATTACCAGTTGGTTGATTCCACTCCGATGATTCGGCCCTTGCGATTAAAACCCGGCAAATATTTGATCGGTTTGCAGAATCCGTTGTATCCCTCTTTTACCGATAGCATTACCATTCCGGCAAAGAAATATTTTACATTAAGTTTTAATTTGGACTCCATCTTTGCCCGTTTGGATTTGCAGGTTCTTCCCTGGGGGCGCGTTTATGTGGACGGGAAATACATCGGAGAGACGCCGTTGCAAAAACCCATTTACGTTACCCGCGAAAAACACTTTATTGAAGTTAAAAACGATTATTATGTTACCTGGCATGATACACTCGATTTTAAAGGCAAGAGTAGAATCCGAAAAATCATATCTTTAAAAGAACTGGTCCGGAAATAATCAATAAAAGCACAATAGATTTCTCGGACAATGAATCCATTTTTTATACCCACCGCAATTTACATTTCGTTAAATCAGTTTCATTCAATCATTCTTTTTTGTAATTTAAGTCATTAATAATAGCAGGATTTAAAATTCCTGTGTGTATTGAAGCTCGTAACTTTAAACACAAGGATTTCCCATGCGGATCGTTGTCTGGTTCATCCTTTTACTTGTGCTCGCTGCCCAGGTATTTGCTCAACAGCATATTAAGGAACAAATCCAAAATTTGGACAAAGACTTTCGTTCCTTTAAATACAAAAAAGTTATTGAGAAAGGCAAGTTCCTGCTTTCCGATCCTTATGTCACCAAAGAAGATAGCCTGACCATTTACAAATATATGTTGAATGCCGCTTATGCCCTTGCGGATACAACGGAAGCTAAAAACATCATTCGGCAAATCATTAAATGTGATCCTGAATTTGCCCTAAACCCGCAAGAAACATCACCCAAGATTATCGAATTTTTCAATCATGTGAAAAATCAAATCAAACAGCACAAACCGATTGTCCCGACACAACCTTCGGCCAAAACGGAAGAACAGCGCACGCCGCTTGTTTATCGTCCGTTGCCTTTAAGGGTCATGTTGTATTCCGTTTTGTTACCCGGCAACGGCCATTTGCATCAAAATTTTATTGGAAAGGGAATCCGATTTACCGGCATATCCCTTGGCTTGATCGGGGGTATTGTTTACACGGCCGTTCAAACAAATAAGAAGCGCGATGCCTATATGCGTGCCAGAAGCGGCGCCGATTTCGATCGACTTTATAATGATTATAACAAAATGTACAAAATCCGTAATATTTTAATCGGTGCCTTTGTTGCCTGGGATATTTATGTGCTGTTCGATTTGCAAAAGGAATGGCAACTATCACTAAAACCAACGCCAGGATCGGATGCGGTTTCACTAAGTATTTCAAAACGTTGGTAAAAACTACGTAAATTTTGCATAGTACGTAATTTTTGCATAGCAAATTTTTTCGTATCGTTACCTCAAAAACATTTTATTAAAACTACTTTTTGCTTTAACCCTTTGTTTTTTAATATTTAATTTAAAGTTTTCCTAAGGCCGTGCCGAGAAAAGTCTTTTGGCATGGTAGTTGTATTAATTAAAAACGAATGAAAATAATTAACCAACAAAAAGGAGGTGTTTTATGAGAAAGCACTCTACACTTTTCGCACTCATGGCCAGCTTGATGCTCGTTTTTATGGCATTTAGCATCGGCCAAACGCAAACACAAACCATGGGCTTCTCGACGGTGATTAAAGGTCAGGTAACGGCAGGCCCCGATTCCACCCCAGTTCCTAATTACATGCTGATGATCACTTTGAAAACCGATACATCGGCTTTTCACATGATTAAAATGACCGACGAATATGGTAACTATCAGTTTACCGTGTTAACGAATAACACGTATGTTATCACCAGCCCGGATACGTTTATCTACAAACCTTTCTATGATGAAGTTGAAGTAAAAAATGATCCGGTTATGCATAATATTAATTTGCAGTACCGGGAAGGTTTGCTCTCGGTTAGCGGTGCTGTGAAATTCCATGATGAGGGTGTAAAAACCGGTGTTTATTTCCTGAAGATCCCCGATAGCGTGGATTTAAATGATTTCCGTCAGTACGAATTTTATTTCCATGTACCACCCAAAATGTTGCAATGGGCTTCCTATTCCACGGAAACGGATTCCATGGGCAATTTTAACTTGCACATGGTAGCCGGAAAATATGTGGTTTACATCCCGGCGAATAAAGATGTCGGTTATCTGAATTATTGGGATGCTTTTGAAGTTAATAGCGATACTACGCTGGCTACTTTTGAAATGAAAGAATTGCAGACGCTTTCCGGCCATGTAACCAATGCGGATAAATATGACATGGTTCGTATTTTTGCACATCCGTTACAACCCAGCCGTCCGTACAAAGCCGTGCCTGATTCCTTAACTGGCGATTATACCATGGAATTGGCGCCTGGTAAATACGTGTTACGCTGCGTTGCCTATTTTGACGACTATCGTTACATGGTGTTCTATGATAGTGTATTTACACCAAAAGAAGCCACGCAGATTGATGTTCACGGTGAAGTAACCGGTATTGATTTCAATTTGCCGGATCCGCAGGTTGCGCCGTTCAGCATCAGCGGTACGGTTACCAGCCGTCAGAGCGGATTGCCGCTGGAAGGCGCCAATGTGGTTTTTGTAAGCTACAATTTCCTGAGCAACTTGTGGCAAACCTGGGAAGCCACTACCGATGCCGATGGCCATTACAAAGTTGAAGGCTACACCATGCTGCAGGAAGATTCCTTGGTAGGATTTGCCTGGAAAGATTCAACATTCTTAGCTCAGTTCTACAATGACAAACCGACGCTGCAAACGGCCGATCCGATTATTTATCATGCCAACGAAGATGTACAAGGCATTGATTTTGCACTGGATACTTTGGATACTGAAAACGGTCACAGCATTTCCGGTATGCTGTTGAATGAAAAAGGCGAACCCATTCCCATGGGCTC
>JALWEA010000346.1 GCA_027039465.1 Calditrichia bacterium
TTCAAAATCTTTGCGGAACTTCCGAAAACACATTTCAGAGATCAAACCGGATTTTGCGTAATGATCACCCTACCATTTTTCAAATCAATCGGAAGTTCATCTATTTTCAATTTTTTTATCTTCCCGCCCTATTGCCATAAGGTTTCCAGTTT
Source organism: Calditrichia bacterium (assembly GCA_027039465.1). Classification (GTDB taxonomy): domain Bacteria; phylum Calditrichota; class Calditrichia; order Calditrichales; family Calditrichaceae; genus Caldithrix. The sequence continues at coordinate 153 of JALWEA010000346.1, forward strand.
TCCAATGGCTTTTAATAATTCCAACTGTGCCACATTATATTTAAAAATACCCTGACGGTATTGCAATTCACTTGCCGTAAAAGCGGCCTGGGCATTCAACACGTCCACTTGAGTGCTTAAACCTTCTTTGTACGTTAAGTTTGCCAAACGCAGGGTTTCTTTTGCCTGCTTAAACGCTTGCTTTAGGCTTTGCAAATTTTGCCGCGCTTCTTTAAATGAATTAAAGCTGTTCTTTACATTCAATAAAACGGCACGTTTCATCTGCGCCAATTGCAAGGTGATTTTTTTATTTTGAATAAAGGCCTGCTGCATTTCGATGATACGTTTACCGCCTTCAAACAAAGGGAATTGCACGCCGATACTAGCCGATTTGGCGCGTGTGTAGTCATTCCACTGCACCTTACTGTTGTCTAGATAGGCTTGATGCTGCACATCGGCGCTAAGGACGATTTGCGGTAAAAAATGTGATCCGGCAATGATCTTTTGCGCTCCCACCGCTTTTTTTCGAAAGGCGAGACTTTTTAAATCGGAGCGATTTTTTAAAGCGATTTCCTGCAATTTTTCCAAAGGCAAGGTCGCAAAATCTTTTAAAAAATCCATTCTTTTTAAACTGTCCAGCACAACAATCGAATCCTGCACATTGAAATTCAACAAATATTTTAAATTTTCCACGGCCATTTTACGATTGTTTTCAGCGGAAGTTAAAGCCGGCAAGCTTTGCGATAAACGTGTTTTGGCACGCAGCAAATCAAGCCTGGAAGCGGCGCCGGTATTGTAAAATTTTTGCACCTGTTCGAAATTGGCGCGAGCCGCATCAACCGCGCGTTGGTTAACCCGTACAAGATCATTGCTTAAAATAACCTGAAAATACGCCTCCACCGATTTCAGTGCGATGTCCGATTCTTTACCTTTGAGAAGCGCTTTTAAGGATCGTTTGCTGTTTTTCTGAATCGAATAATTGGCAAAACGCAGACCGCCTAAAAAAATTGGCAACTGCGCTTGAAACACATGGGAAAAGTTGTATTTGGTACCGACGCGAAAACTTCTTCCCATAAAAACCATGACCGGTAACTCAATATTATTAACCGCTCTAAAACTGTAATTCACGGTAGGCAAAAAATCCATGGCGGCTTTCCATTGATTGAGGGATTGATTGCGATAATCCTGACGCATTATCCGCAAATCCAGATTTTGCTTTAGGCCGATTCCGATCACCTGATCCCATGTTAAGGTAATTACGTCTCCGGCGGTTGCCGCAGAAACTAAAATCAACCCTATCAAAAAAACGGTTATTTTTTTCATTAAGACCTCCGTCTTGTTCTTTTCAAATTCAAGCCTGTTCTTGAAAAATGTTCTACCGCTCTTTTCCAATATTCCGCAGTGTTCAACCGGACTTGATGCGGAATATATCAATTACGTCGTCTGTTTATCCTGAGTTACAAAAAAATGCTTTAACCAAAAGCGGTACATGCGTTCCAGGTTTTCGTCTGTCAGTGCAGAGTCATCGTGAAAAACAAATTTGCGAATCGTCAGATGATTCAAACTGCTTGTCAAAGTCATCATGAGAAAATCAAGATCTTCGTCGGCGGCAACATAGCCCTGTTTTTGCCCTGTTTCCAAAAGGCTGCGAAAACGAAGCATTAGCGATAAAACATATTGAATCATTTCCTGTTTAACTTTTTCGGGAATGGCAAACAGGTGAATCATGGCATGAAAACGGAAAAATTGCGGGTACTTTTCAATGAAAATTTTTCGCCCGAAAATAAGCCCGCGAATTTTGTCCAAAAAATCCTTCGGCTTTTCAACCTGTTCTTCGTAAATCTGATCGCCGATCTTTTTGGAAAAATTGATCATTTCGAGCAGTAAAGTTTCTTTGTCTTTGAAATAGTAATAAAGCGTGGGTTTCCGGATGCCGACGGCCTCGCAGATTTGGCGAATGGAAACCTTATCAAAGCCATAGTCGGCAAACAATTCGGCAGCCGTTAAGAAGATACGACTTTTAGTGTCTTCGGCCTGAGTCGACATTGTTTTCCTTTCTATACCTACCGTTCGGTATATAAATTAAGAGAAAGAATTCAAGAATGCAAAAAAAATTATTTATTAAAATTAAGTAGGAAATCTATTCGCTCATAATTTTCCTTTTTTAGGAATGCCGGATTGTCTTAAAAAGGATAAACGTATTCCTTGGTTTAAAACATGGAAACTATCAGGACTGTGGAAAATATGATTTTTTTCATAAGATCGCTTGAGCTTCTAATAGTATTCTTTTTCCAATATTTGGTTTTAAAGAACGCTTCATAACTAAATCTACTTTAATGCCAAGTAGCGCGCTTAAATAATCTTCTAACTCAAGGTACTTAAATAAAGACGGTGAATTTGAAAATGTAACCAGAATATCCACATCACTATTGGTTTTTTGTTCATTGCGAACATACGAGCCAAATACTTCCAGAGAGGTTACATTATATTTGGACTTAATTTTAGGTAGTTCTAATCGTAATTTGGAAATTATATTTTCAAGTTCATTTTTCATATTTCAAAAATGCTAAAATATTTTGGCAATAGCAAATTTTATACAGGTGCATAATGATATGAGGTAACAGGATTTGCTACCACAAAAGCCTTTTTTGGGCGCTTCCGCTCTCACTGGCCGATTTAACGCACAGCCTGTACGGTATATTAGACGTAGGTTGTAACTTAAGTGTTGAGCACTTTTTTGGAAGTCGAGTAAAAAAATGCAACTACGGCTTTTTCTTAAATCACTCCCGTTTGAGATATAATAACTAGACGCAACATAAAAATCAATTAACTACTCTTTGTGAACTATTTTTTCGTTTCTGTTTAAGAAAATAGTTTTTATCCTATTCCCTTGATGATCATATTTCATGCGTATTATAGCAAAACCTAATTTTTTACGTTCTTTTAACTTTTTATCAGTACCGTAAAATCTTACTTCAACCATATTCCCTTGCTCGTCATATTTGTAACGTATAATAGCAATACCCCAATCTTTCCTTTCTTTTAATTTTTCATCAGTACCACAATATTTCTCTTCAACAACATTCCCTTGTTCATCTAATTTCATACGTATTGTGGAAAATCCCAAATCTTTACGATCTTTCAACTTCTCATCTGTGCCATAATATTGCTCTTCAACAACATTCCCTTGTTTATCTAATTTCCAGCGTATTATAGAAAAGCCAAAATCTTTACGATCTTTCAACTGTCCATCTATACCATAAAGTTTTGATTCAACCATATTACCACATTTGTCGTATTTATAACGTATTATGGCAATACCCCAATCTATACGTTCTTTAGACTGCCCATCAGTACCATAAAAACTTTGCTCAACTACATTTCCCCGTTCATCATATTTAAACCGAACTATGGCATAGCCTAAATTTTTACGATCTTTTAACTGATCATCATTGCCATAAAAACTTTGTTCAATTACGTTCCCTTGCTTGTCATATTTAAACCTAACAATGGCAGCATTATTTTTTCCTTCAAGCAATTGTCCATCTTTTCCATGATTTGATTGTTCAACCATATTTCCTTTTTTATCATATTTAAATGTTAATTCATAGAAACCATCATTATCAATAATCCTATTTCCTTCTTTATTTAAGCGAATAGACTTTATTATTCGATCTTTTTTATCAAGTGTCCATAAATAGTGCACAACTCCATATTTATCTTCAGTTAATTTTCCGTCTTTATCATAATTGAATAGTGATATAAAATTATTATTTTCACTAATTTTAATACGGATTGAATAAACTCCGTTAGAATTTGCCATTGGTTTACCGTGTGCATCTTGAAAAATCCTTCTTTCATATTCTTTGGAATATTCAATTATTACTCTTGCTACACCAAAATAAAAATCTTTATGTATTTTACCACATTTTTGGTATTCAATTTTTACAGTTTTGTCTTTTTTATTATAAAAAAAATGGTAAGAATTAATTTTGTTTGCATAGTTACTCTTAACAGGATACTTTCCAATTATTTCATATCGGTTGCCCAATTTTACTTGGATATAATGGCTAGCAGGTTTTCTAGAGCAACCGATTATTATTAGGACGAATAAAAAAAACACTTTTAATAAAAGCTCAAAATAATTCTTCATATTTTTTCTTCTTTAATTTACTATCTATTGAATGTCCAAGCTCACCTGCCGCTATGAAGCAAGGCCGAAGGCCGCAGCGGAATAGCGGTCAGGTGAAGCGCCTTGTTCGGTGCAATTCTAATCATTTAACTTCACCTAGAAAATTAGAAGAATAACCATATTTATTTAACATTTTACTAATATTTTTGAAAAACTTGGGCTTTTTTAAATATTTTAATGTGTTGTCCAAATCTGCATTGGGGAACATGTATGTTTTGCTAATATTTATGTCTTTTTTAGAAGAAACTGGTATTCTTACCATAGCAACCATGAAATCCGATAAATCAATTGTTCTGTTTGAAAAATTGCTACTATTCCTTCTTGCAGATATGCCGTGCTGACAATGCAATCGGATGCTAAGAGATGAATGATTTTCTCGTAAATCACGAATTATCAATTCATCATTATTTTCATTTTTATTTACGAAAAACTTAATATACCCAAATTTACCTTCATTGTTGAACAAAGCAAACCAAACTGCTGTAAATATATTATCGACCAAATCTAGCCAATAGGTTGATATTCCATAATGTTGCAACAAAGGACCAACATCTTCTTTTTTAAATCTTGACGCTCTGTACCATGATGGCAGATCTGAACAAATTTCATCTATAAGTTGTTTTCTTTTGTTTATTTCATCATCATCGATGTTTTCATCTCTAAACAATTTTGGGTTCGTTGTTTTATGAAAGCTACGCTCTCCCCTGCAAAACACCTTCACACTTTGTTTTGTTAATTTATATTTCAAATAACCAAAGTATCCAGCAAGCAATTCCAAATTTGGCATATCTAATATGCGTAATCCATTTTCTTCAATTATTCTTACCTTTCTCCATTGAGGATATTTTTTTATCAGGTGTGACCTGTCTTTAAAGAATGAATCCAACAAATCGCTCATCTCAATCACCGAACATTAATTATTATCTAAATTCAATATAATCCACTCATTACAAATTTATCTCATTCCCTTTTCACCCCAAAAACTTTCCCCATTCACGCCTAAATTTAATAACAACAAAATTAGGCCAAAATCCAAGGCAGCCCGCCCACCTCTGCCTCCAATTCCACCATGGTCTTGCCGATGTTCTCCCTGTTCTTAAACTCGCCGGTAAAGGCGCCGGACATGTTCAAGCGCTCCTGCAGACGTCGGTTAATGCGAAAATTGATTCGGATCCTGCCGTCCAGTTTAATGCTTGGCGTAAAAATCCCGATGCCTTCCAAACGAACCGGCTGTCCTATGGACAAGAAATGCAGCAGGGTATCTTACAGCTCGGCCAGCATTCCGACCACATCGCTCTTGTGCAGACTGGTGCGTTCCTTAATGTGTTCCACCAGTATGATGATTAAAGGTATGATTAAACTATTGCCAAAATCAAAGGCCTAAATGAATATAATAACTTTTTTACACTTAAAAAAATAATTTTGCTGAAAATATTTAGGGCCAACCCTTCATTCGTAATTCGTAATTACAAACACGCGTCTCGACACGATCCCGCTTACGCGGTCTCTACTCGACGACCGACCACATCCAATTCGTAATTTTTAATTCGTAATTCCAGTCGCGCCTTTCGATTCGTCCTGATACAAGAGCCCCGGTTCTCTTACTTAGGCGATAACTTCTTCTATTTCAAAGGGTAATTTTTCAATAATTAAATCTTTTAATTTTATCTTTTTACTTGCATTGTCAATGTCAATTCCTACGATATTACCATTATCGTCAATATCAATAAGTACGCCTTCCACTATTTCCTTGGTCTCAACACTTGTTTTTTCCGATAAATCAATATATAACGAGTCGGTTTCAGGATAATATTTTAATTTCATTTTTTTAATCTCCTTTAAATCTTCGATCAGGGAATGCATTATGAATGGTTCTTTTATCGTCTAAAGTTATTACTCTAAAAACTTTATTGTCAAATTCTTTTACAATCCCCCAAAATCTCCACCTATTCCCTTCCTGTCTCTCGACTTTTATTGGTTTTTTTATAATCTCTATACACCATTCTTTCTTTATATATGGTCTTTTCCTTAATACTTCATTTTCAAAATAATTAGTAAATTTAAATTCTTCTTCCATTCAAGATTCCTTATATGAATATCTATATCTAAATAATTTTTTAACCATACTCATTATCAACGATTTAATTTGTAATTATCTTAATTCCATTTTGTTTCAAAAAACTTTCTCAGTCAATCTATCTAATTAAAATTTTTATTATTCAAACATAATGTCGATAAAATAAATTAATTTTTTTGAAAGTCAAATTTCATATTATTTATCCCGGAGAACTTAATTCATAATTTTTAATTCATAATTCCAGTCGCGCCTTTCGAATCGTCCTGATCCAAGAGCCTCGGTTCTCTTATTTAGGCTATAACTTCTTCTATTTCAAAGGGTAATTTTTCAATAATCAAATCATTCAATGTTATTTTTTTACTTGTATTGTCAATATCTATCCCTACGATATTACCCTTATCGTCAATATCAATAAGTACGCTTTCCACTATTACCGGTCTTTGCCTTCTTGGATGATATTGCTTCACTCTCCTGCACGTAGGCTCGCAGGATTGTTCGCAATGACAGCCCTTAACGAATAACGATTTCCACCATTAAACCATTCGACTAATCAACAATTCAACCCTTCCACGCTTAACGAATAACGAATACACGAATAATGATTTTCCCCATCTAACCATTCAACGTTTTAACTTTTGTCCATTTGTTTCAAAGCAATCAAGGCTGCGCCGTACGCGCCCATGAGCTGCGGATATTCGGGCATGGTTACTTTTTCGCCGGTCTCTTCTTCGATCATGTGACGGATGGCCGGATTTTTGACCACTCCGCCGGAAAGCAGTAACGGCGGTTGCAACCCGATGCTGCGAATCATGGCCACTACCCTTTTGATCAGGGAACGATGCAGGCCTTTCAAAATGGGATTCACTTCCACGCCGTGGGCAATCAGTGAAATGATCTCCGATTCGGCAAACACCGTACAGGTGCTGGAAATGGCCACTTCCTGATCGGCGGAAAGCGCTTCCCGGCCCATCTCATCCAAAGGTACGCGCAAACGTCCGGCCGTATTTTCCAGAAAGCGCCCCGTACCGGCCGCGCATTTGTCGTTCATGGCAAAGTCCACCACCTGCCCGTTTTCACCGATAATAATCACCTTGCTGTCCTGCCCGCCGATATCGACCAGCGTGCCCCCGTGCCCTAACTGGCGATACACGCCCGTTGCATGGCAGGTAATTTCGGTCACCTTTTTGACCGCCTGATGCACCAAATTGCGTCCGTAGCCCGTGGCCACCAGCGGCAATGTTTCCCCGAAACCGGTTTCTTCCTTTAAATGCTGCAAAAAGCGGTCAACCTGATCTTCCACCCGCGGATCGGCGGATTCCAGATAATGCCAGCTCAAATTTCCCTGCGCATCCACCGCCACCATCTTTACCGTGGTCGATCCCACATCAATACCCAAAGCCTTTAGTTCATCCATGATCAATCCTCCAACATTTCCACAAAAGCCGCCAGACGCGACGCGGCCTGTTCTTCCGCATAAGCGCGCGGGTCATCATGATCCGCTTCCAAAAGTAAAGCCGGAATGCCGTATTCTTTAATCAAACGATTGCGCTGATCCACCTGACCGATGGAATAGGGCTTACAGGAACGATCGGAATGCAAAATAACACCGTCGAGCGCAAATTCTTTGACCATGCGGCGCATGGTGTCCAACTTGTATTGCGTGCCGCGATTTAAAATAGGGTAAATATAGGTTTTGGCCATGGATTCGAGCGGTTTATCGGCATCCATTAACGGCGCCAACTCGCCCCAGGCGTTGGTGTAGGTCGAGGCAACCACGGCAATGCCCCGCTCACCCAAATATTCCGCCAAATATCGCAAACGGTACCAAATAGGCAGATTATCCCATAATAAACGCTTGCGTTCGTTCTTTACCGCACCGATGCCTTTTTCAATGCGTTCGTTTAATTCCTTAAGCATGCGCGCGTAAAAATCCACTGTTTCCGGTTTGCCGCGCATTTCCACAATGGGCGCCATGTGAATGAATTGGTCAAAGACGGACAGTGGCGCCGGACGATTTTTCCCTGTTGCCATGATTTCCAACCACAACTCCGCGGCATCTTTACTCAATTGCAAAACCCGTTTCAATTCTTTGAACTTCAACGATTTACCGGCTACTTTTTCCGCCACGGGAATGGATTCTTCCAGCTGTCGGCGCACAAATTCAATGGCGTGTTCCGGCGCTTCGTCATAAACAAAGGGCGTGTCGATCAGAACCAACGGCACGTTAAAATGTTTGGCCAAAACGCGGTACCAATGCAAAACGGTTTGACAAATGTTGGTACAGGCCAGCAAAAGATCGGGTTTGGGCAATTTACCGACCGGCGTTTTTCCGGAAAGAACCGAACCGATATCGGTACGGGCGTAGGAACAAATATCGCGGGAGTAACCGGCATTTTCCGCTTCGGTGGAAATTTCCACCACCGCCCGCCGTGCGCCGCACAAGGCGCCGTGATTTTCGGGATAAAGGACATAAAATCCCAAGGCCTGTAAAATTTCCACCGGCCCGCCGGAAGTAACCCAGGCCACGGGTTTGTGCCCGTTAACGTAGCGTCCTTCAAGGTAATGCCTGGCTACCAGCTCTTTGGTGCGCGCCCCTATCTTCAACGGCGGCGCCAAAATATCCGTGCGCCATTTGGAAGAACGAAACGGTTTCCGTTCGCTTTGTCGCCGCTGCCAACGTAAAACATTGCGACCGATTAATTGATAATTCAAGACATATTTTAAACTTGCGCCGATACTCATTCCACCATCTCCAAAAATGCGCTGATGCGCGTAACCACTTGATTCGACAAAGGATCGTTAAGATCAATTTCAATTGTTACCGAAGGCAGCCCCGCCGCTTTTAATCGCTTGCGTAAATCGGGCAGGTCGAAAAGCTCCGGTTCGCAAAATTTCACTTCGTAAAAAATGATGCCCTTGGCGCCCGTTTGTTCCGCGGTTTTCAACAGATGTTCTTCCCGTTGTTCAATGGAATGGCCGCGGGTCGGGTCGGGCGGGCTGTTCATCAGACGCTCGGCCAAGCGTTCGAACGGATCGTTGGAGGCGCCGGCCGGATACAAGCGTCGACCGCAACAGGCCAAATCATCGGCAACCACCAATCCGCCGGCTTCTTCAATGGCCTGAAAAACGTCCATGGGTTCAGGCACAATACCCGACAGCAAAACCGGCGTGCCTTTCGATTTTTCGGCAACTTTCGCTTCTTTCATTGCCGATTGCGCCAACCCGATAAAATCCTCTGCAGGCAAATATTCACGCGAACGAATCAGATGGTAAAAATTGAGATTGTTCAGGCTTAGCTGTTGTCTTTGTTCGTACAATCGGGCCAACAGTAAATCCGCCTGTTCTTCCGTGCGGATTCGGGTTAGCAATGCTTCATGGTCGGGCTGCTTTTGCGTTATTTGCGCCAGCTTTTCGTACAATTGCCGTAATTCACGAATCAAATAATGCCTGTCCTCCGTGCGTTGCCCGCGAGGCAGGTACAAAGGAAAAACTTTTTGCTGAGGACGAATGAAATCGAGCAAAATACTGCCGAGACCCTGCAAGCTGTCGCAGGTGTGCGGCACCAAAAGGTAATCCGCCACATCCAGTCCGCCTGTTTTAAGAAACGATAAGGCATTGTGCACCAGCGAACAGACGTAAGGTTGCAAATGAGCGCCGGCCTGCGTACTGTCCATCAACGGCGGCCCCCACACTTCCACCGGCAAAATATCGAAAGCGCGGAAAAGCGCGCGCGAATAATGGATGGGCAAGACCGCCGCCACTTGCCCGCCCTTCTTTTTAAATGCTTCGATGACTTCATGGCGTTTAGGAATAGGCATGGTTGCCGTGACTTCACTCATGTTTCGCTTCCTGCTGTTTTTTGATTTCTTCTTCGCGCAATACCCTGCGTAAAATTTTACCGATGGCGCTTTTGGGCAAATCGTCGCGGAATTCGATCTCCGAAGGCACCTTATACG
>JALWEA010000347.1:0-2286 GCA_027039465.1 Calditrichia bacterium
GTTATCTTGCGTTGTCCGAAGTAAGGGCGAAGCATTTCCGTCAAGAAGCTTCAAACTCAAAAAATTTAACGGTGTGCAACCAAAAACACCGATTGTTTCTTTATTTGTTAGGGAAATGCTTCGCCCCTACAAGTGTCGGCAGAATCACTCGGGAACCGGACGCTTTACCAGTTTCAAGTTCCCAATTAATTCATGTCACTGCCTTAATAATCCACGGCCCAGCCATGGTTCAGTTCCTCGCAATGACAACCCTTTACGAATAACGAATATACGAATATACGGATACACGCTTAACGATCTCCCATTCAACAATTCAACGATTTAACCATTTAACTTTTTTACGATTAACGAATACACGAATATACGCATAACGATTAAACGAATAACGCTTCACCTATTCAACAAATCTCTATCCTAATGCTCCCTGTTTATTTGCAATTAAAATAAGCATATTTTAACTTGTTTTATTCGGACAACATACGCGGAGGCCCCATGCAAGTTTTGCCATTTAAGTCTTTATTAAAAACCATATTATTACTATTTGTTAGTTATTCCTTTGTTTCCGCCCAATATTTCGGTCAAAATAAGGTTAAATACGAAGATTTCCATTTTAAAATTTTAAAGACCGATCATTTCGATATCTATTTTTATCCTGAAGAAAAAGAACTCATTCCTCAGGCCGCCCGAATGGCGGAACGCTGGTATGCCCGCCATTCCAAAATGTTAGAGCATCGTCTAACCGGACGGCAGGCCCTGATTATCTATTCCTGTCCTCCGCAATTTGACGAAACCAATGTGATTGAAGGGCAAATTGGAGAAGGCACCGGTGGGGTAACCGAAGCTTTGAAACGCCGCATTGTTTTGCCTTTTGCCGGGCCTTTGAAAGAAACCGATCATGTTATCGGCCATGAATTGGTGCATGCGTTTCAGTACGATATTACCGGACAGGGCAAAGGCGCCATGCGACGTTTACCGGCTGCTCTGGAATTGCCGCTTTGGTTCATTGAGGGAATGGCCGAATACTTTTCCCTCGGGCCGAATGATCCCAATACCACGATGTGGATGCGCGATGCGGTAAAACATAAAATTCCGTCCGTAAAGGGTTTGGAAAATCCGGAGTTTTTCCCTTACCGTTTCGGACAGGCTTTCCTTGCCTACATCGGCGGAAAATGGGGTGATGAAAAAATCGGTGATATTTTGCGGGACGGAGCCAAGCAAAAAAGTATTTATGCAGGATTAAAAGAGATCTTGGGCCTTTCCGCCGATTCGTTAAGCAAAGATTGGCATCGCACGCTGCACGAAACGTACGATCCCATTATGAAGTATTGCGACGATGCATCCAAATACGGGCCTGTGGTCATTAAAGCCAATAAGAAAAATGGGAAGATGAATGTGGCACCTGCTTTGAGTCCGGATGGCAAGTATTTACTGTATTTTTCCGAAAAGGATATTTTTACCATTAATTTGTATTTGGCCGATGCCAAGACCGGTAAAATTATTCGGAAAATTGTTGATGCCGCTCGCGATCCTCATTTGGAAAGTTTGGAATTTATTTCATCTTCCGGTTCATGGAGCGATGACGGGAAACGCTTTGTTTTTGCCGTGGTTGATCAGGGGCGGCCTGCTTTGATGCTGATTAACATCGAGAATAATAAAATTGAGCGTAAAATACGCTTCCCGAAACTCGGGCAAATATTAAATCCTTCATGGTCTCCGGATGGCAATCTTATTGTCTTTTCGGCCATTAATCACGGGCAGTCCGATTTGTTCCTGTACGATTTAACAACAGATGATTTAACGCAATTAACCGATGATGCTTACGCCGACTTACAACCGGTTTGGTCACCCGACGGGAAAAACATCGCTTTTGTAACCGATCGTTTTTCCACGGATCTTAATAATTTAAAGTACGGTAATTATCGCTTGGCCGATTTTGAGTATTCCACGGGTCATATTGTAGCTTTGCCGTCTTTTACTTCCGGCAAGAACATAAACCCACAGTGGTCGGCCGATATGCAAAGTTTATATTTCGTATCGGATCAAAACGGCATACCCAATATTTATCGCTTGCAATTGTCTGACGGTGAGATTTTTCAAGTAACCAATGTTTTTACGGGTGTCAGCGGAATAACCTATTTAAGTCCCACGATCTCGGTCGCGGCCCAAACGGATATGTTTGTTTACAGTTTTTTTAACAATCGTTCGTACAGTATTTACGCCATAAAATCGTTTGAAAAGTTGCGTGGTTGGCGACCGGATAACTTGGTAGCACCCATTCAATTAACC
>JALWEA010000347.1:2296-10300 GCA_027039465.1 Calditrichia bacterium
GTGCGGGCATTGAAAGACAATCCCACGTTCGGTTTGCCGTTTGAATTGGATTACAAAGTGGTACCTTATAAACCCAAACTGATGCTGGATTACGTGGGACAACCCTATCTGGCGGTCGGCGCTTCGCGGTTCGGAACGTATTTGAGCGGCGGCGTCTCGTTGTTCTGGAGTGATATGCTTAATGACTACGACTTGGCCACAGCCATTCAAGCCAATGGAGAACTGCGAGATGTTGGCGGAACGGTCAGCTTTCTAAATCGCAAAAAACGCTGGAATTGGGGAGTGGCCGCCCAGCATATTCCTTATATGACCGGTTCGTTTAATTCCGGCTATGCTATAATTGACAGTAGTATTGTTTATGTGGAAGACGAGTACCAAATCTATCAATTTTCCAATAGTATTTCCGGCATTTGGGAATACCCTTTCAGTCGGGCGCAGCGCATCGAAGTGAACGGTACCTTTGATTACATCAGTTTTAAGGAATTGGAAAATATTGACGTTTATGATTTATCCGGAGTGGAATTGTTTCGCCGAACGGAACATTATCCGGCACCCAAACCGTTGGCCATGGCTTCGGCCAGTGTTGCTTTGGTTTATGATCAAACCTTCTTTGGCGCAACCAGTCCCTTGTTAGGTAAGCGTTACCGCTTTGAATTTTCACCTTCGGTTGGCAGTTTGAACTATTACACTCTTCTCGGGGATTACCGCGAATATTTTATGCCCGTTAAGCCGTTTACCATTGCCTTCCGCATGATGCATTACGGGCGTTACGGTAAAAACGGGGATGATCCGCGCCTTTCGCCTTTGTATTTGGGCTACCAAAGTTTCGTTCGCGGTTACGACTACAATTCATTTTCAGCGGAAGAGATGGCGAAAGATTCCACCAAAGGATTGGCCCAACTGTATGGAACGCGCATGGCGGTTGCCAATATTGAGCTGCGTTTTCCGTTGTTTGGCGCTTTGGGGATCGGTAAAGGATTTTATGGCATTTTCCCTATTGAAAGTGCAATCTTTTTTGATACGGGATTGTCGTGGACAAAAAAAGACAAACCCTGGTTTTGGAAGGGAAATCGTAAGTTAGTGCGCAGTGCAGGGCTCGCTTTACGCGTAAATATAAACGGATATTTTTTAGCGGAAATGGATTACGTAAAACCGTTTGATCGACCCGATAACAAATGGCGCTTTCAATTCGGTTTTATCGCGGGATTTTAATAGCGGTTCACCTTTTTGAGGCTTTTGAATTTGGGATAGGGCGGCCGGCTGTAGGTTTTTCTTAAACCGGGGTTTTAGCCGATTTTAATTAACGGAAAGGCGATTTTTTGAGAAACTTCATCGCCATTGTTTTTGCATTTTTAATTTTCCTTTCGTGCAGCCATTCTCAGGGGGTGGGTAAGGGGCAGCGGATCGACATGACCGATATTTTGCATTTGGATCGTAACGGCGGTCAGTTTGCCCAAATTTTCATACCCGATTATTATGTGCAGAGCGGTCAAACCTATGATCTGGTCTTTCATTTGCACAGTGCATCATGGGCAGCGGAGGATGAAGTTTACAAGGCAAAGGCCAATGCCATTTTGTTCAATATTCATTTGGGCGCTTTTTCCAGCCCGTATCAATCTTATTTCAGTCAGACGGATCGCTTCCGGGCAATTTTGGATCAAATAAAAAGCGAATTGATTCAAAGAAGAATTTTACCGGATTCGGCAAAAGTCCGCTATTTGATTCTCACCTCATTTAGCGCGGGTTATGCCGGTGTGCGGGAAATCATCAAATCCGATAAATATTATCAAGTGATTACAGCTTTGCATTTGGCCGACGGGCTGCATTCCAACTCCGATCCGACAACTATGGATTATCAAATGAAGGATTTTGTGCGTTTTGCCAGGGATGCCGTCAATAAGAAAAAAATATTCCGCTTAACCCATTCCAGCATTCCCACATCCGGCTATAAAAGTACGACGGAAACGGCTAATTATCTTTTGCAGAAATTGGGACTAACACGTAATTCTGTAAATATACAAGATGAAATCGGCACCATGTATTCCCGTTGCGACAGCGGTTATTTCCATTTACGCGGATATTTGGGAGATACGGCCCATGACCATCTTAAACACCTTTATGCCATGCATCAAATGCTGCATGCAACATTCGATCAACTATTGAATGCGACGGGCATGGAAAGCGGTGTAATAAATGCCGACGGTTTTCGCTTAATGCCAAATTATCCCAATCCGTTTAACGGACAAACGACGATCCGCTATTATTTGCCTCAAAAAGTTCATGTCTTATTTCGAGTCTTCAACATGTTAGGAAATTTGGTGGCAATACCGGTAAACGCAGTGCAACAAAAAGGCTGGCATGCTTTGCACTTTACTGCTTCAAACTTACCAAGCGGAACCTACTTTGTTACAATGAAGTCGGGGGAGGCAATTCTTTCACGACGGATAGTTTTGGTGAAGTAATTTGAATTTATTGGGAAATCCTTCGCTATAATTTATAAATTAAGCAAAAAGGAGCACCAATTATGAAGGCATTTTATTCCCTTTTAACCGTTTTGTTTTTCTTGTTTTATTGTTCTTCTCAAAATTCCGAACAAATCGTAAAGTTAAAGCCGGTTTCCATTGATAGTATTTCAATCGAGGGAAATTTTTTAAGATTTTCCGCAAAGCCCATTAAACATGATAAATATAAAGAAAAAATAAATAAATTTGCTCCCAATCTTAAGGTGGAAGCGGTCTATCAATTTAAAAATTTGCAAGAAACTTATCAGTTGGTTTCATATATATTCAACGATCAGAAAGAAAAGGAACGTTACCTGAAAGAATTCGGTAAAGATAAATTGAAGTTCCTGGAATCATTAAAACGGCATTTCCCATTTGATTGTACTATTTCCGCTTGTATGGTTAAAGACGAAAAAGGAACGGAATATTTTATTTTTGATAAAAATAATGATGAAGATTTTACAAATGATCCGATTCTGAAATTTCAAAAAAGCGTGGTCATCAAAAACGGCGATACATTACAAGCTTTTAGAGTCCATGGTCATGCAGATATTGAATATTTTGACGGTCAAAAAGTTGCTACCAAAAACATCGGAATCATTTTCGAACGAAAGCCAACCAACTTTGGCTTCAAAGAATATTGGATGTTCGATTCCATACCCTCCGGAACGATTCAATTAAAAGGGGAAAAATACCCACTGATCTTGGTTCATCTTATTCCGAAATTCGATTACTATAAATTTGATTTTGTAAGTGTTGATCTTAATAAAAATTCCAAATTCGAAAATTTAAGGGATTACTTTCAACAAATCTATTTACCTTTTACCTTTAAGAACACATCCTATAAAATTTCGGAATTAGATCCGTACGGTACTTATATCAAAATAAAACAGTGTGATCAACGAAAGATTCCTCCCATTGCTGTCGGTCTGCCTGCACCTGATTTCACCGTACCAACTTCGGATTCGTCTCAAATT
Source organism: Calditrichia bacterium (assembly GCA_027039465.1). Taxonomy (GTDB): domain Bacteria; phylum Calditrichota; class Calditrichia; order Calditrichales; family Calditrichaceae; genus Caldithrix. Next base: position 5,775 of record JALWEA010000347.1, read on the forward strand.
CATTTACATGATCTTAAAGGACATTATGTCCTTTTAGGATTTTGGAGTTGCAATAGCCAATATTGTATTAGCCGGATTGGTGAAATGCTTGGGTATGCCCAAAAGGGTCTGAAAATTATCAATTTTACTTATTCGGAACAATTCGATCGTTTTTTGGATAAAGGTACCAAAAAGACGATTAAAAACTCGTCCATTGTCAAAACCGATGTTTTAAATCCGGTTAGGAAACTTTATCAGGTCGGATCCGAAAATGCTTCTATATTAATCGATAAACAAGGCAAAATAGCTGTTATTGAAAAATTCACCTATGATAAAATAAATCGAAAATTAAAAGAAATATTTGATCAGTGATCTTTGAGATTGGATCTCGATTGAACTAAACAGGAAATCGATTCGGTGTTTTTATAACAAAAAATTTAATTTTAATACATTGAAAATATTGATTAAAAGTATTAGATTGATTTTGTCGAAAATTAGTAAAAACAGAAAGGCTGGCCTTGTTTTTAGCAAAAGTGGTCGGATCGGTTTGGTCAACCAAGAAAACGGACAATCTGCAAAATTTGCGTTTTTTAATTGTTAATCCCATTAATCTGAAAAAGGCGCCGTTAACGGATGTGGTGGTTGTGGCCGACGTCCTGGGAGCCGGAGTGGGGGAGTTGGTTATTTGCGCTTACGGGCACGCAGCGCGTAAAGCCATTTGTCCGGAGAATCCCTCCGATTTAAGTTTGGAAGCCGCTGTGGTTGGCATCGTGGATCGCATGGATGTTGATCCGTCATTTTTGGAAGATAAACAAAATAAGAAAGAATAAAAGATGAGCACATTAAAAGAAGAAGAGATTCGCAAAATTGCCGAAGAAGCTCTGCGCCAGTTGGGGCATAGTGCGACACCGGAAAATGTGGAAAAAGTCGTACAAGCCGCGGCTTCGAAGATCTCAGGCACACAAGCGGACGCGGTTAAAGAATGGAAGGAAGTTCAGGCCGCTCAAAAGGCACCCAAAGGCGACCGTATCATCATTACGGCTTTCGGTGAAAATCGAACGGGTATTTTAGCCGGATTAACAGGCGCTTTGGCGCAGTACAACTGTGATATTCTGGATTTGACGCAAAAGTTAATGCAGGAATTTTTTACGGTGATGTTTTTGGTGGATATTTCCGACGCCACCACTGATTTTGAATCGTTAAAAGAGGTCCTGATTAAAAAAGGGGAAGAATTGAATTTAAAAGTAATTATTCAGCACGAAGCCATTTTTAACGCCATGCACAGGATTTAACCATGCCTTTAGCCATAGAAGAAATTTTAGAAACCATTCGCATGACCGAAGTCGAACATTTCGATATTCGTACGGTAACGCTTGGAATCAATTTGCGCGATTGTACCAGCGACGATTTAAATCGTTTAAAGCAGAATATTTATGAAAAAGTAATGCGCGTTGCTTCGGAACATGTTCAGGCGGCGCATAAAGTTGAAACCGAATTTGGCATTTCGATCGCCAATAAACGTCTTTCCGTAACACCCATTGCCATTGTCGCCGATGCGCATCGTTCGGAGGACATGATTGAAATTGCCGAAATTCTTGATAAAGCCGCTGACGAGTTGGGCATCGATTATGTGGGCGGATTTTCGGCTCTGGTACAAAAAGGAGCCTCACCGGGAGATCTTGCTTTGATGAAAGCCATTCCCGAGGCGCTGTCCCGTACAAAACATGTTTGCTCTTCGGTCAATGTGGCAACTACAAAAGCGGGCATAAACATGGACGCCGCCAAATTAATGGGAGAAATTGTCAAACAAACGGCCGAAAGAACGGCGGATCGGGATGCAATCGGTTGCGCCAAGTTGGTGGTTTTCGCCAATGCTCCGGAAGACAATCCCTTTATTGCCGGTGCTTTTCACGGTGTTTCCGAACCGGATGTTGTGGTTAATGTTGGGATTAGCGGGCCAGGCGTCATTTTGCGGGCAATTAAAGAAGCGCCGGAGTCGCTGGATATTGCTGCGTTAAGCGACCGTATTCGACGCATGGCCTTTAAAATCACTCGTGCAGGAGAATTCATCGGTAAAAAAGTGGCCGAATTGCAAAATGTTGAATTCGGCATTGTTGATATTTCTTTAGCACCAACGCCTTTGCCCGGTGATTCGGTGGCAGATATTCTAAAAGCCATGGGCTTGGAAGATGTGGGCGCAGCCGGTACGACGGCGGCCTTAGCCTTGTTAACCGATTCGGTGAAACGCGGCGGAATGATGGCCACTTCGCACGTGGGCGGCATGAGCGGCGCTTTTATTCCCGTTAGCGAGGATGCAGGCATGATCGAAGCGGCCGAAAAGGGGCACATCTCCATTGAAAAATTGGAAGCCATGACCAGCGTGTGCAGCGTTGGCCTGGATATGATTGCCATTCCCGGAGACACTCCTGCCTCGGTAATTACCGGCATTATTTTGGATGAATGCGCCATAGGTATTATGAACAATAAAACAACGGCGGCACGAATTATTCCCGTTCCTGGTAAAAAGCCCGGGGATTCGGTGGACTATGGCGGTTTGTTGGGCAAGGCACCGATTATGGCAGTTTCGTCATTGAATAATTCGGTTTTTGTGAATCGTGGCGGTCGCTATCCGGCACCGAGCCGAGGGTTAAGAAATTAAGATTAAAGATCAAAGATTAAAGATTAAAGTTTGAAGATCTTAATTTATTTTGGAATGAAGGTCCGTTATTATGTCTAATATAAAAAAGATTTCCATCGCTCAGATTGATTGTGTGTTAGGGGAAATCGAACCGAATTTGGAAAAACATTATCAGCAAATCGAACAGGCTATCGAGGCCAAAAGCGATTTGATTGTTTTTCCGGAATTATCCCTAACCGGTTATTTTTTGAAAGATGCGGTTTTTCAGGTGGCGCTTCACGATAGTGATGCCAAATTAAATCGCCTGAAAGAATTAAGCAAACACATCGGTATTGCGGTGGGTCTGGTCGAGCTGAGTGATCGCCTGGAATTTTTTAACAGCCAGTTTCTTTTTTATGGCGGAGAGCTCATTGCGAAACATCGTAAGGTGTATTTACCGACCTACAGCCTATTTGAAGAAAAACGTTATTTTAGTGAAGGCACGCGCATTCGGGCCATTGACACCCCTTTCGGTCGTTTGGGAATGTTGATTTGTGAAGATCAATGGCATCCGACCTCAGCCTTAATTCAGGCACACGACGGTGCACAGATCATTATTGTATCTGCTGCCGGCGTTGCCCGGGGCGCAACACAATCCGAGAAACCGCAGAATGTGATGGTTTGGGAAACGCTCAATCGGGCCATTGCCGTTTTTACGACTTCGTACATTGTATTCGTTAACCGTGTCGGAGTGGAAGATGGGGTAATGTTCTGGGGCGGTTCCGAAGTCATTCATCCAGGCGGAGGCAGTATACAACAAGCTTCTTATTTCAAAGAAGAACTGATGCATATTGAAATCGATTTATTGGAATTGAAACACGCCCGTGTAAATACCCAGCTTTTAAAAGAAGAAAAATTTGATATTTTGCAACATGAATTTGCCCGTCTTGCCGAACAAAAAAGAGAATACTGATCGCTTGTAACTATTTTTGAATAAAAACATTGCAGAAGTAAAAATCATGGAAACCGACAGCATCTGGAAAGAAATGCTGGAAACTCTGTTTAAAGAGTTCCTGCAATTCTTTTTTCCCAAAGTCCATGCTGATATCGATTTTGGAAAGGGATATCAGTTTTTGGATAAGGAATTTCAAAAGATAAGCAGAGATGCCAAATCCGGCCGAAAAATCGTCGATAAATTAGTTAAGGTTTTTCTCAAGGATGGCAAAGAAGAATGGCTATTGATTCATCTTGAAATCCAGGGGCAAAAAAAGAAAGACTTTGCCCGTCGAATGTACACCTACAATTATCGGATTTTTGACAAATTTCAACGGAATGTGGTTAGTCTTGCTCTGTTAACCGACCGCAATCAATACTATCGTCCTTACGAATTCAAATTTGAAAAGTGGGATTTTGCCCTGAATTTTAAATTTCCTTTGGTCAAAATCATTGATTATATTAACTACGACTTTGAAAAGGAATACCGGAAGAATCCGTTTTCTCTGCTTGTGCAAGCGTACTTGAAAACAATGGAAACGGAAAACCATGAATTTCAGCGCTTCGAATGGAAAAAGCGCTTTATCGGTGCGCTTCACGATCTGGGATTTGACCATAAAACTTTGTACAATCTGTTTCGTTTTATCGAATGGATTATGGAACTTCCGGAAGAATTGGAAGATAAATTATATTTGGAGATATTGGAAATGAAAGGAGAGAAAGATATGTCCTTCATGACCATTTTAGAAAAGAAAAGTATGGAAAGAGGCTTGGAAAAAGGTATGGAAAAAGGTATGAAAGAAGGTATGAAAGAAGGCCTAAAGAAGGGGGTAAGGCAAGGGATTATCCAAGGAAGACAAGATGCTATATTGGCCGTTTTAGAAGTAAAGTTTCGGAAACCGAGTAAAAATGTTGCCAACTTAATACGGAAAATACA
>JALWEA010000348.1 GCA_027039465.1 Calditrichia bacterium
ATCCGGATGAAGGCAAATCTTTAAATGCCGGCAATTTGGCCATAACCTTCGCTCAACAAAAATTACCGACCATCTTGATCGACGGAGACTTGCGCCGCGGAGTGCTGCACAATTCGTTTGCCTGTAAAAAGAAACCCGGTTTTTCGGATTTTCTCTACAGTAATGCCGATATAACGGATGAAAACGTGCGCAAAATTATTCAGACGACCCACATTCCCAATCTGTTTCTAATAAGCAGCGGTGTTCCGATCCCCAATCCATCCGAGCTTTTGGGCAGTCCCAGAGCCAAAGAACTTCTAGAATTCTTGAAGCATCGTTTCGGTTTTTTGATTATTGATACGCCCCCTATTGCCGTGGCCTCGGATGCAATCATCGTTTCGCGCAACGTGGACGGCGGCTTGCTGGTGGTTCGTGCCGGTAAATCAAATGTGGAGCATTTGAAGTCAAAGTTGGAAGAATATCAGGATTTGAAGGAGCATATTGTCGGTATTGTGCTGAACTTTGCCAAAGAAGATATGGATCATAAAAAATATCGCTATTCTTACTACAATTATTGAGATTAGCGTTCCCATCAAATTTTAATAAAAAAGAGGGGATTCGGTGCCTTGCTGAATCCCTCTTTTAGTAATTGGACGATTTTTGATTTGCCTATGAAAATAATCCCCTTAACTCAAGACCTGTATGCTCAATGGGATGCTTATGTGGATGCACATCCGCTGGGCCGCATTTACCAAAAAACGGAGTGGATGGAAATTACCGAACAGGCTTTCGGTAAAAAAGCATTACATCGATTGGTTGCGGATAATGGAGAAATTCGTGGTATTTTACCGGTCGTACATTTCCACACGTTTTTGGTCGGCAAGCAACTGATTTCTTTACCTTATGTTAATTATGGCGGCCCGATATGGAGCGATGAGCAGGCAAAGGATTTAATTCTAAATGAAATCGAACATTTGCGGCAAGAAACCGGTTCCGAGGCTTTTGAAATCCGGTATGATACCGAGAATGCCTTTCCGTTTCCGGTTAAAACAGCCAAAGTAACATTTTTATTGGATTTGCCTGAAGACCCCGAGATTTTGTGGAAAGGCTTCAAGGCCAAGTTACGCAGCCAAATTCGTCGCCCGATGAAGGAAGAAATGTTCGCCCGAAGCGGCGGTTTGGAATTGTTGGATGATTTCTATTACGTATTTTCACGGAATATGCGTCATTTGGGTACGCCCGTTTACGGCAAGTATATTTTTCGATCGATTTTAGAGAAACTGCCCGAAAATTCATTTTTAACGATTGTTTACGCCAAAGAAAAAAAACCGGTGGCAGGCGCCTTTTTGTTGGGTTACAAAAATACATTGGAAATTCCCTGGGCCTCGTCTTTACGCAAATACAACCGTTTCAGCCCGAACATGTTGCTTTATTGGGAAGTGCTGAAAGCGGCCATTGAAAGGGGTTATCGGGTATTTGATTTCGGACGCGGCACCAAAGAAGGCGGAACGTATCGATTTAAAAAGCAATGGGGCGGACGGGAAGTTCAGCTTTATTGGTATTACGCTTTGGCTCCGGGGGAGGAATTACCAGAGGTCAACAAAGAAAATCCCAAGTTTGCCCTGGCCATCAAAACCTGGCGGAAATTGCCGCTGTGGTTTACCAATACGGTCGGGCCCAAATTGGTTGTGCATTTACCCTGAGAAGAATTTAATTTTAATCGAATTGATTATTCAAAAACAAAAAGCGGTTTAATGCGATTTTTATTTAATCGAATAGATTCTCTTGAGGAAATTAATCGGGATGCCTGGCAAAATCTTTTGTTGAATTCCAACGTTATGGTGCCGTTTCTGGACTATGACTGGATGCGTATATGGCTAAAGCATTTTGCCGATGCGGAATCGCAACAAATCATTGCCGTTTATGACCAAAATAAACAATTGGTCGGAGTTGTGCCTTTAGTGCAAACGCAACAGCGCTATACCGGGATTCCTTTTAACGAACTTTCCTTTGCAGCCAATTCTCATTCCTTCCGTTCGGATATCATTGCCAAAGCCGATTTGAAATCGGTAATATTCACGGATTTGTGGCATTATTTACTTGATAAGGAGCGATTTGATTATTTAAAATTTAAAGAATATTTGGCTGATCCGGCACTATTTAAGGAGTTTGAAAGGCAAAATATTCCTTACTCGCTGGAAGAGCAAAAGCAACCGCCCTACATTGATATTAAGGAAGATTGGGAATCTTTCTTTGCTAACAGACGCGGCCATTTTAGGCGCAATCTGCGGCGCCGAATGCGCAATGCTGCCAAGGATTACAACAAAGTGGAATATCGTGTTTTGTCCGATGCGACGGAAAATTTCGATGAATGGATGAACCGGGGATTTGTTCTGGAAGCAAGCGGTTGGAAAGGAAAACAAGGCTCGGCCATCCTTAAATCGGAAAGAGTTAAACAATTTTATTTTGATATTGCCCATACTTTTCATGAACGCGGTCTGTTGCACATCGGAGGATTATTCTTTAGCGATCGAATGGTCGCTTTTAATTTTTCACTGATTTATCAGGATGTGTTTTATTTGCTTAAAATTGCTTATGACGAGTCGTTGGGTCGATATTCTCCGGGCCAAATTATGATGTTTCATTTGCTGAAAAATGTGTTCGATTCCGGATTAAAATGTTTTGACTTCCTGGGCCCTTCCATGCCATGGAAACTTGAATGGGCGGATAAGCATCATACACATTATACTTTATTTTTATATGCACCCTCATTAAAGGGGCGTTCTTTATTTCTTTTAAACCGCAAATTTCTGCCGGTCATGCGAAAAATTCCGGTTTTGAGGCAGATTAAGAAAAAGGCGAGCACTTAGTATGACTTTTATTCCTTCATTGCAATCGGTTAGTCCGTTTTATTTTCTCCGCTTACCGAATCGTTCCTTTAAAACGACGTTCCCTTTTGATCGGGAACGAATTAAATATTTTTATTTTGCTCGCAACGGAATTTACCATTTGGGCCTGCGCTTAAAAGAGCTTGGCAAGTCAAAAATGCTTTTTCCGGCATATAATCACGGGAACGAAATTCGCGCTTTGCTGGCAGCCGGTATTAATCTGGAATATTACAACATATTAGCCGACACCAATATCGATTTTGATGATCTGGAAGAAAAAATAAAATCCACCGGAATTGATGTTCTTTATTTTATTCACTATGTGGGCCTGCCGCAAGATTTGGAACGTATTCAACAATTGCAAAAAAAGTACGGCTTGCTTC
>JALWEA010000349.1 GCA_027039465.1 Calditrichia bacterium
TTTTCATCAACAAACCCACTTGAATGCGGAAAAAGTTGTTTACACAACGCCGTCCGCCGAAGCGTTTAAAAGCAATGTTAAATATTTGACCAATATGTTGGTTAACGGCGATAAGGAACGTGCTTTCCCGGGTGGTGTCATTCGTCCGGATGAAGCCCAAAAAATCGCCGCTTTTGTGGACTGGTCTCAATTGGTCGCTTCTTCTTGGCGTCCCGGTACGGAACGTAGTTGGTCCAATAACTGGCCACACGAGCCCATGGTCGATCAAGGCAATAGCTGGATCAATAACAGCATTTCCTTGTGGGAATTCCTTGCGTTATGGACTTTAACCATTCTGGTTATTTTCTTAAGCTATGAATTCTTATTTAAGAGAGATGAAAACGACAAACTTGAAGAGCCTCTCAAAATCACAAAACTATTTCGTTCGCAAAAGAAATTGCTTAAATATGTCCCGATCGTAGCCGCTTTATTTGTTGTACAGCTATTCTTGGGCGGTTATCTGTCTCACCTTTATACCGAACCGAGTAAAGACTTTATCATTTCGCAACACATTCTACCATTTAATGTCTTACGCTCCATGCACACACAAATTGCCATTCTCTGGGTTGCCGTGGGCTGGTTAGTCGGCGGTTTGCTGATTGCCCCGTGGGTGGCCAATAAAGACCATAAATTCCCCTGGCTAGTGGATGTTTTATGGTGGGCCTTGCTCATTGTTGCCGTTGGCGGTATTGTCGGCTTGTACATGGGCGCCACCGGACACATGCGCGATCTATGGTTCTGGTTTGGTAATGAAGGCCGCGAATTGATTAATTTGGGACGTGCCTGGGATATTGGTCTGGTGTTAGGATTAGTATTCTGGTTCTTATTAATTGTCTCTTTGATCAAAAAAGCGGCGACCAGCAACCCGTTGGTTAGTACGATTATTTGGTCGGCTTTTGCCATTGCCACGTTGTACATCGCAGGCATGATGCCTTTGACCAAAATTATGCCGAATTACACGGTTGACGATTATTATCGCTGGTGGGTGATTCACCTTTGGGTGGAATTGACCTTTGAATTGTTTGCAACCGGTGTGCTGGCCTTCTTTACCGTTAGCCTGGGTCTGGTTACACACAAAGCGGCTGTTCGTACCATGTTCTTTGAACTTTTCCTGATTATGCTGAGCGGTACGTTGGGCGTCGGGCATCACTACTGGTGGCAAGGTTTGGATCAATACTGGATTGCCATCGGCGGTATTTTCTCCGCACTGGAACCATTGCCTTTGGCCCTGTTAATGATCGAAGCCTGGAAAGAGCAACGCGAACTTAATAAGAGCGAGGCAGGCTTCCAATTTAACACGGTCTTTATGTGGTTAGCCGGTTCGGCTTTCCTGAACTGGATTGGTGCCGGTTTCTTCGGTATGGTTATTAATACGCCGACCATCGACTACTACGCACACGGAACCTATTTGATCATGCCGCACGGACACGTTGCACTCTTAGGTGCCTTCGGTTACTTATCCATTGCTTTCATTTATATGACGGCTCGCACCAATTCCTTGGCCAACAATTTGGAATGGAACGGTACGCTCTCCAAATGGGGCTTCTGGTTGTTAACCATCGGCGTGATTATCTTTGCCATTCCGACTTTGGTCATCGGTATGCATCAGGCCGAAATCTCCATGAATATGGGGTATTACTTCGCACGCTTGCGCAGCGCCGTTGAACCGATGAAAAATTGGATGTGGTTCCGGATTGTACCGGACAGCATGATGATTTTAGGCGGTCTTTTGGTCTTCTATGACTTGACTAAGAAAATTTATTTCGCCAAAAAAGTCGCTTAAATAAAAAATTAAATCGGGAGGTCCGGGATCTCCCGATTTTTTTGAATTCTTTGTTATATTATATTAACTTATGTTTTAGTAGTTTATCTTATGGAGAATTGGAATGGATTTAAAACCGAGGACCTTTACTGTTCCGGAGAACCTTACATCTGATAAATCCGGCAAAGCAATCACCAATTTGGTGCGATCGGTTTCGGTTAAAAACGTGCAGACCTATCGGATTAATGATGGGCATTTAATCGAGCGGCTAAAACAAGGCAACCAGGCCGTAATCGTTGATGCCCAAAAACTGAAAGGATTTTTTCTGCCCGTGATTATTGCCAAGGCAAAATTATTGGGCAAAAAACAAATGCTGTTGGTCAAACAATCCTTTGAACCTCTGCCGCTTTACGCGGTTTTAGGCAAAATGGGTTACGTGTTTTTTTCGGAAGTAACCGGCAATAATTCGTTTCACATTTATTTTATTAGAAAAGAAATTGTAAAAAATTTTAAATAACATAAGGAAAGGATGGGAAGACGATGAACGTGCCCTCTTGGTTAGCAACACTTCAATTTGAAGAAATAGATGCCCGACAATTGGAAGGATTTTTCCTGCAAAAGATTATTCAAACCGCCCAATCTTTGGAAGAAGGTAAAGGTTTGAAAATTATTCAAAGCTTTGAGCCGATGCCTTTGTATGGCGTCATGGAGCGGGAAGGCTGGGAACATTTCACGCAAAAAATCGCCGAAGACGAGTTTCACATTTACTTCCATCGCCTATCGGCACAGGAAGAAGAGAATGAACCGGTTGAGGAAATCTCCGCTCCCTTTGTTCATGGAACGCAAAAAGTGCCGGTTGTCATTCAATCGGCCACACCCGTGGTTTATCCGATTATTTTACGCATATTGGAGTCACCGGAAATTCAAAAACGCTTTGATGTCCGTGAACTAAAAGTTTGGGAAGAAACGGAAAAACATTTAGGCTGGATTGTCAGCGGAAAGGCCGATATTTCCTTCTCGGCCATAATCGCTTCCGCCAATTTACTGAATCGAGATAACGATGTGAAACTGGCGACCGTTTCGGTTTGGGACAATTTTTACATGGTCACCCGCGGCTACCGAGCTTCTTCCTTTGCCGATTTAAAGGACAAGAAAATCCACATGCCGCTGTTTCAAAAAGCGCCGCCTGCGCAGGTTACGCGCTACATCATGCGCCAATTCGGCTACGATCCCGAGCAATTCGATTTTACTTACGGTGAACCGTTCGGTCGGCCGGAAGAGATTGCCGCTCAACTAATGGAAGGCACGATCGATACTGCTTTGATCCGCGAGCCGGAAGTAAGCTATGCCCTGAACGCCCATCCGGATATTCAGGTTGCCTTCTCCTATTCCGAACTTTGGCAACAAATCAAGCCGCAAAGTCACGGTTTACCCAACGCCGGATTAC
>JALWEA010000350.1 GCA_027039465.1 Calditrichia bacterium
CCCGAAAAATATTCGTTTAATTGCCGAACCGCTTCCTGCAATATTTCTGAACGGGTGGCCGTTGTGCCTGGTTCTTCCGAAAAGTCAATCCGCTCCAGAGCATGTTCGTTGGCGGTTAAACGCAGCCAGCCGATCGGAGAATTTAAATACACAAAATCGGCCATGTATCTTCCTTTTGATTAAATGATACATCTGTTTTTAAAAGCCCTAAAGGGCTAAAAATTTAAGAGAGCAATAATTACCCCGGCATAAATGCCGGGGCTAACAAATAAACTTTTAATTTGGCCCGACCAATACTTTAGATTCAACTAAATTCTATAATTAAATTCAGTCTACTAAGGGGCTAAAACCGCTTCTAGTGTACAAAAATTATTTAATCACCATCCTCCCCGATAAATCGGGATGTAAACAAAAGGATGAAACTATCAGAATAAAAAGCAATATGTTATCCCCAACATTTATGTTGGGGATAAGTTTTAAATCCTCTGTTTATTAGCCCTTTATGGCTTTTCAAAGCAAACATATAATTATTTTACCAATTCAAAATGAACCGATTTTTTAACCTTTTGCCCGGTGTTCTCGTCTTTTACCGTAATGATCAATTCTTTTTTACCCGTCGGTAAAGCAGAAAAATCAAATGCGCCGTATTCGGAGGCAACTTTGGAAGCGCCCACCTGGTCGCGGGTAACCGAAATTTCTTTGGTGCCAATCCCGAAAAGTCGTTTGAGATTGGTAAACACGTTTCCCGTTTTTAGCGGTCGTACGGTTTGTTCCACATGGTAACGCGTATTTCCGTCTTTCATTCCCAAATTGTACAATTCAAAGTAAATGTAAACCAGCTCGTTCTTTTTGAATTTCATGCGCGGATTCGGAATGATCTGCAAATCATGAAAAGTGTACGGCGATTTTTTGGCAGACGGTTCCACTTTGTACGCTAAAACCAAATCGCTAATCGCCAATTTTTTAGACGGTAGGGGTTCGTACTTTAAGGCAAATTTGTAACCGCCTAACTGATCTCCGTTCAAACTGCGTACGTGGGTGGAAACAAAAAGTTTGTTAAGTTTACTTTTGTAAGAGAATGGTAAAATGTATTCATTATGATTAACGTGCAATGTATCGTCAAGGACAACCGGAATATTTTTGATTTTCTTTTCCAATTCATCCCAGGTGGAATCGTAAAATGCAATACCGGCCTCCATGGGAATCGTGTCGTTTTTGGCCTGCGCCGTGTCAATGGAATTCAAATTAATGCCCATCCAGACTAGATAATCGTTTTTAAGATCGTTCGAGCGGAAACGAGCGGCAAACAAATCCAAAGTGATCGGTTTTAAGGAGTCGCTCCAGGTCGGACGCTCGCGTTCCATGGCCGCAGGAATTGTTTTGGTTGCTTCCAGGCGCAGTTCACTCAAAGCGGCGTGCGCTTCCAATTCGTTGTGAGCCATCATGTAACGGTCAAGCAAAGGATCCCAACCCATGCGCGAATCCAGCATGCGGCGATCCGTTGGAACGGCCACCAACCGCCAGTCTCCGGGCGGGGCATGTTCCGCAATCTCAAAATGAAAAATTAATTTGGGATTGTACGGTGTGGCATAATAAAGCCAGGATTCATTGGAAGCCATACCATCGCTCAACGACACGGCACGATCGTCCGGAGGCCCGTAACGGATGTAGACCAACCCTTTATCATTGAATTTGGTATTGCGCAAAACGACCTGAGGCAGTTTTAATGCGGTTAAGCGATCGGGATCGTTGATCGGCAGGCGGGGCCGGTCGTAGATGTAATCTTTTTCCGCTTTGATCAAACGTTTGTAATGTTCCTCCAAACGCGGATTAAAAGGCAAACTGCCCAAAGGATTGTGTTTGTTCCAGAATTCATGATAAAATTTCTTCACGGCCTGCAAAGATGAAAAACGGCGCGTCAGGTCTTTGTCGGTCATCAGGTATTTGAGATCGTCGAAAAGAAAACGCATCTCCCAATATTCGGTTACGCTATCCACGGCTTTCCAATACATTTGCTCGGCCAGCTTCGGTTTGTCGGTTTGGTAATACAAGCGTACCAAAGACAGATAAATCGGTACTTTGGGATAGGGTAGATATTCGATGAGCAGGCGTTGGAAAATGGAATCCGCTTTTTGGAATTGTCCGAGACGTCGATATTTTTCTCCCAAAAAATAACGGTCGTACGGGCCGTTGCGTTTTTTCAGCCAATTGATTTGGTAAACGTTTTTGTCTCTAACCTGAATAATGGCGGTTTCGCCACCGTGGTACAGAAAAGCATCGTAATATTTAAAAATGTCGTAACCGGCCTGGGTATCATTGGGCTTAAGGCGCAACTGCTTTAAACCCAAGTTAATAGCGTCTTCATATTCTTCCTGCTGGAGTTTCAACTTGGCGAATTCGTCAAACACATTTTTGTAGGTGGAATCCAGTGAAATGACCTTTAAGAAGTGTTTTTTGGAGTTTTTCCACATGATGCGCATCCAGATTTGGTCGCGACCGACAGCATCTTCCCGATCGGCAATGGCCATCTGATAATGTGCTTCGATGTTGTTCGGCTCTTTTTTGATGACCTTGTTGATGTAGGGTTTGGCGTCGTGCCACTTTTTTTCGCGCATCAAAAGTTTGCCCAATTCCATGTAAGCTTCCGTACGATCCGGATTGATTTTCATTGCCTTGTGTAACGTTTCTTCGGCCTGTTTCCAATAAAACCGGGCGATTTGATCACGAGCATCGTCCAACAAAATATCGTAATCCGATTTTTGGGCAAAGGCCAACAATGGAATCAAACTTGTAATGAATAGAATAATTAAGAAAAATCGTTTAAACATGCGTAATGCACCTAAATAGTTTGACATACAAAATTCGGCGGTTGAATTTTCAACCGACCTGATTTATCTTGAATAGTGTACAAAAAATTGATCGCAATTACAAATTCTATTGAATTAAACGATTAAGTTTAAAAAAGGTTTACTATCGTGCACTTGTTTGCCACAAATTAAATAACGGTCGGAATTTTAATTCTAAAAACAAACCGACTTCGGTCGATAGATGAACCGGTAAATAGAAGGTGCGGCACTAAGTGGAAAGCTATGGTTTGTGCCATAAATTAAAGTTGTGATGAGTTGATTGGGAATTAGGTTGCGCCGTGCAAGCCCATAAGGTGGGGATTTATGGCGTATGATGAAACACCTTTTAACCTAACCTGTTCCGATGAAAGAGCGGAACCCGGCAAGGACTGGTCA
>JALWEA010000351.1 GCA_027039465.1 Calditrichia bacterium
GTTTAGAATCGGTTCTGTGAAATTTTTTCCATAGATTTCCATACCCCGAATATAACATATTTACCCCCCTGTGTCAAGTGTGTACCCGGCTCAGATGCGCTTCGCAGGGAGGGGCCGGGGGTGGGTTTTAAAGGCAATCATGTCACTATCTTAATAATCCGTAGCGTTAGCCATGGTTCCCGGCCTACTATTGACATGTGGCGGGCTGTCATTCTGATCCCGACGCGTCGGGAGAAGAATCCCTGACATTATTCAGGGCCGTTGCTGATTTGGATGAGATTGCTTCCCCGCCTCAGGCGGGTCGCAATGACAGCCCTTTACGGTTAACGAATATACGAATAACGGATAACGTTCCCCTTAACCATTCCCCCCCACTCGACAATTCACAAAATGCCGGCGGCTAAATGATGCAAAAAGTCACTTGCTCGTTATCGAAATATCTCCGTTGGTAGTTTCCAAATCGACCTTGACGGCGCCGTCGCCAACAACGGTTTCCAAAGAACGCCCCGAGCTCGAGGTCTTCTGCATGTCGGGCAAATCACAAGTAATTTCACCGTTGGTCGTGTAAGCCGACACGGCACAGCTTGCATTTCCGGGCACAATCAGTTCAATGCCGCCGTTGGTCGTAGTAATGGCGATACGCCCTTTTTTGGGCATTGTTTTGTAAAAAACATGAATATCGCCGTTGGTACTTTGGATTTTAGACGATCCGCCGATGCGCAAGGCATTAATCCCGCCGTTGGTCGTGGAAATTTCAACCGGAGCTTTCAAATCATCCAGTTCAATATCGCCGTTTGTTGACGAAGCCGAAACGGGCATGGATACCGGGACGCGAATAGTCCAATCCACACTGTAATTTTTAATGCCCAATCCGAACAGCCAATTCCAAAACCCGTGACGCTGCCTCTTGGGAACTTCGGCATAAATTTTCAGCAGGTTTCCCTGCCGATCGGCAAAGATCTTAATTTTTTGCAAAAGCGCTCTCGCTTTGGCGCCCGAACCGTCGACCTTTTTTCGGGCAACGACCGAAATCGAATCCTTATCCCAGGTAGTAATCACAATAGTACCGTTGGTGCTGCTAATCGAGACCTTTTCAATTCCTGCCGCCGGAATATCTTTGCGCACGGTTTCATGAATGCGTGCCGCCCGTAAATTTTGTGCGGCCACTATTAAAATCGCCAAAAAAATGAATCTTACCGATTTCATAAATATCCCCTTCCCAAAGTTTGCTAATTTAAACGGTAAACGGTAATGCCGTAATTGCGCTCGTCATAAGGCGCAGGCGCATTCCAGTGACGATAGGAATGGCTATCGTCCGATTTGTAATACACACGGTAATGACCTGGCATTAAAGTAATAATCGTATCCGTCAAGCGATTTTTCAACGCCCCACCGGCATGCACCGTGTTTTTGTAACGCATCTTCCAAACCGTTTCACCGGTTTCCACGTTTTTGATCCAACCGTAATCGTACATGCCGCTCTCATCGCCTTCGCCCAAACAGTAAATGCGAATTTGCGTCGGTTTGTCTAAGTAAATATCTTTTTTAAGGAATTCATCATCGCCCACCTGAACAAGACGTGCCAAAACGTTTTTGGAATTAATCGCCGGACGCGGTACGGCCTTGATTGCTTCTTCCGGGCCTAAGCGATAAATGGTAATGCCCCACATATCAGGCCGTTGAGGCGGCTCGGCATTCCAGCCTTCGTACGAATGGGAATCGTCGGTTTGATAATGCACCGCATACGTTCCCGGTGAAAGCGTAATCACTCCGTCAAACAAGCGGTTTTTGGAAGAACCTCCCGCATGGCGTGTTTCGTCATAGTCCATGCGCCAAACAATTTTGCCGTCTTCCGCGCGACTGATCCAACCGTAATCGAACATTTCTCCGTTACGACCTTCTCCCAAACAGTAAATGCGGATTTTCGTCGGTTTCAGTACCTTGATGAACGCTTCTTTGTATGCATAATCACCCACTTGCGTCATACTTACAACCACATTTGACTTTTTCGGGCTGAACTTGCCGACCTTACTCCAATCAAACGGCATTTTAGCGGGACGAATGACAATGCCCCAAAAATAAGGATCGTACGGCGGATTGGCATTCCATCCTTCCGCGGAATGGTTGTCGTCGGTTTTGTAATAAACAAGATAGTCGCCCGGTTTAAATTCCATGGTCTTACGCACCACCCGATTCTTTTCGGCGCCGCCGCCGTAATCGGTGTTTTCTTCTTCCATCAACCAAACGCGTTCGTGCGTGCGGGCATCGATAATCCAACCGTAATCGAACATTTTGCCTTTAAAACCCTCGCCCTGCGCGTAAATTTGCAAAAGCGCTTTCTTTTTTAGCGAAAAACCCGTTTTATTAAAAGCATCATCCGGCTGATTAACCAAATGGGCAACCGTTGTATTCAGATAATTGGCCTGCTCTTTGCGCACATCCTTGGCCGTCAGCGCTTCGTCAACACCGGAAATACGCACCATCCACTTTTCGGCTTCATCATCCCATTCACGATTGGTGCCGATCAGCTTTTTGAACATCCGATGCAGCGAAATAAAACCTCGACCGTTTGCAAAAAAGATAGGCTCCACGCTGGAAAAATAGACTTCGTAGGTTCCTTTGGGCAGTTCCAAATCACCGTCAAACTCGCGATTGTACCCGCTCCAGCCCGTTTTTTTTGTGTTATCAAGAGTCATGCGCCAAACTATTTTTCGGCTCCTTGCATTTAGAATCCAGGCGTAGGCGAACATATTGTTCGGATCCGCCTGAAACGTTTTAAAATGGAGAAACTCGTGTTTGTAACCGGAGCCCACCGCCTTGATGTGAATCGTCCCGTCTTCGGATAAAATAAATCCGGCCAGAGCGATTTGTTTGTTCCCTAAGTTTTTCAGCTCCACCGTTTGACTTTGCGCCCATAAGCAAGCGCTTAAAAGCAAGGCAACAACGATGAACCCGTATTTAAGCCTTCCTGACATTTTCTGAATTCCTAAAATGGTTTACTTAATCGTACGGTAATAGCGTACGCCTTTTTGTTTGTATCCAACCGCTTGGCAAAATTAATGCGAAACCGTCCGGAGGCATTGCTAATGGCAATCCCGATGTCCGATTTGATCTTATTCCATTTTAAAGATGAAAAACCCGCATTCAAGGCGTCTTTATTTGTCACGTCATTACGCAGCCAAACCGTTCCGGCATCAAAGAAAACAATGTAGCGCACGTCTTCGTCCAACCCTAACGGCGAATTAAAAACTTTCGGATGAAGATTGTATTCAATGTTCGCCAGCAGTAATCGATCGCCGTCGGTATTGCCCGCACGAACCGAGCGATAAGGGAAGGCCCGCAACGTACTAATGCCGCCCATGCGGAACCGTTTTTGAATCGGCACATCGCCCGTGGAAGTGGCCGCTTTCAATCGAAACTCCAACCGTTCGTAAGCCGAAAGCCGCTGATAGGTGCGTAATTCGAAAATGTACTGAATAAAAGAAAAAACGCTGTGCCGCTTTTTCGTTGCATTTTCCGCCGAAAATTTGACAAACCATCCGGCATGAGGAATGCGCAAATCATCGCGTGAATCGTAAAGCAACTCGCCGTACCAGCTTTTCATCAAACCTTCATCAATCGCCGGATTATCCCGAAAGCGATCTTTGTCTTTGAACAGAGCCCAATCCGTTACTTTGGGCACGCTGGAATAGGTATCGGTGCGGTAGGCCAAAGTTCCCTTAAAATGCAAGCCTAACTTTTGGTCGGCATAAAATTCGTATCCTTTGCGCCGGTAGTAATCCATGTAGTCATCATTCAAAAAGAAAGCGGTTAGCGTGTTTTCCGAAGGCGTAATCAACCAGGTATCTTTGCTTTCTATTTTATCGTAAACGGCGGCGCCCAATTCAAAACGGCGCCTTGGACTGAAAAAACCATGATCAATGGCGGCACGATAGCGCAGTTTTTTATCGGCAAAACCGTAGCCCAAAAATCCGTGCAAAGAAAGCCGGTGACGGCTATCCTCCTGCGACTTGGGCAAAAGCACGCCTAAAAACAAGCCCTGTACCCGATTGTACCTGAAAAGCAACGTCTGCTCGTTCGCGCCAACCGAAACCGAGCTGTATTCCTTGCGGTAATGGCGGGTGTAGCGTCCCAAATAACGGTCAATCACATCTTCATCGTAATCCTTGCCGAACTCCCGCGCAGGGAACAGATTCTTGACATTGGTTTCAATTTGATTTCCGCTGACATAGCTTTTTTCGTCCTGGAAAATGCTTCCGTTAACCGCCGTTACATTGCCGTTAACCGCACTGCCGGATTTCAAACGTACGTCGCCGAAGAGAACGAGGATGTCACCGTTCACAACGCCCTGCACCGAAAGGTCGCCGTCGGTCAGAAAAATATTGGCGTTCACCGTGTCCCGAGGCCCGACAGTAAAATCTTCTTTATGGCGAAGGGTCTTGCGGTCGGTTTGCGTAATGTATTTTTCCAGTGCGCGCCGTTCGATTTCATGGCGCGAAAACAGCTTTTCCAAATCTCCTTTTTGAGCCGACACAAGTCCCGCGGCAATTAAAATAAGCACTATTGTTTTGAAACCGAACTGCATGGTCTGTTCTCCGCAAAATTTTAAACTTTGGCGAAACCGAGCAATTAAGACGACAAATCGTTAAAGAACATGTCATTGCGCGCGTCCGTCCCTCGATACGATTCTGCCTGTCATCTTACGTTGTCCAAAGTAAGGGCGAAGCATTTCCGTCAAGATACTGCAAACTTAAAAAATTTGACGTTGTGCAACCAAAAGCATCCATTATTTTTTTATTTGTTAGGGAAATGCTTCGCCCCTACAAGTGTCGGCAGAATCACTCGGGAACCGAACGCGGTCAAAGGCAACCGGTTGTCGAGTAGAGACCGCGCCAGCGGGATCGTATCGAGACACGGTCGCCACACCGTCATGTCACTATCTTAATAATCCGTAGCACCTGCCATGGTTCCTGACCTCGCAATGACAGGGCTGGAAATCACATCAATCAACGGGCGAACACCACCGCCTGCACAAACAATGATTCCCGAATAACGAATAACGGATATACGAATAACGATTTAACCATTCAACTAATCAACCAATCCACGAATAACGAATAACGCTTTCCCTTTAACTCTTCAACCCTTACACTCTTAACCCTTAACACCTTCCCTGCTCAACAATTAAGTCGCTCAATTTCAGCTGTAACTATATTACGCAAAATAGCCGTTAAATGTTACAAATAAATCAAAGTTTCAGCCGTTTGAGTTTGGATAAATTCCTGGCAACGGTCAAAGGTTCAATTGCCAAAACAAACTACGGATAAATTCGAAAAGATTGCAAAGACGGCTTGCATACGAAATCGCATTCTTTTAAATTCTTTTTTAAGCTGCATTTACATCGGCCGGGCTTAATTCGATTCCGACAAAACCCAAAGGGCCGATTGCAGAAAGCTTTAAAATGATTTGCGGGACTAAAATTAATGTTTTGATAAATCCGATGAAAAAATTTCTCAATTTCGATCCATGCGTTCCTAAATGTTTTGCACCGTTCCCAATATTCTTCCATTGAGAACGGAACCATTCGTTTTAACGGCACCTCAAAAAGTCAGGAGTTCATCATGTTTTTTAAAATTACGACCTTTCTCTTAATATGCGTCTCTCTCCTTTTTGCCAATGATTGGGACTTTTTAAACACCCAACGCATCGGCGCGCAAAAATTCATCAAAGAACATCCGCAATGGAACGGCGACAGTGTGGTGGTCATTATTTTGGACACGGGCGTGGATATGGGCGTGCCGGGACTGCGAACCCTGCCCGATGGCCGCGTAAAGGTGATTGATGCGCAGGATTTCTCCGGCGAAGGCGATATCTATTTCGAAAAAGCTCAAACCGGCGAAGAAAACGGAGAAAAATATCTGCTGCATTCCTCCGGCGCCAAACTGTTTCGTTACGATAAGTTAAAGCTCCAACCCGTTGACAGCGTTTACTACATCGGCGTTTTGCAGGAAGATCATTTTAAAAACACCAAAATTCCCGATGTGAACAATAACGGCAAAACCGACGACACGTTTGCTTTCACCGTTTTCAAAAGCAAAGACGGATGGATTACTTACATCGATTTGGACGGCGACGGTAATTTGGACGACGAACATCCCATCTGGAATTACAAAATCAAGCATCAAATCGTACAATTTCGCGGCCGCGACACCAAAACGGAAAAAAACTTGGCCGACTTTGCCATTAACATTTTTCCGGACGAAAAACGAATTAATTTCCATTACGACGGCGCGGGTCACGGGACGCACGTGGCCGGTATTGCCACGGGATATCACATTAACGGCCAACCCGATTTAAACGGCATTGCTCCCGGCGCCAAAGTCATTAGTCTTAAAATCGGCGATTGCACTTTGGCCGGCGGCGCCACCACAACCGGAAGCATGATTAAGGCCTACGAATACGGCGTGAATTTTGCCAAGAAATACAAAGGGCCTGTGGTCTTTAACATGAGTTTCGGCATCGGTTCCGAAATCGAAGGTCGTGCTTCCATGGAATACTCGCTGGACGATCTTTTGTACGAGAACCCTCAATTGCTGTTCTGCGTCAGCGCCGGTAACGAAGGCCCTGGCATTTCCAATGTCGGCTTACCGGCCGCGGCACGCCGCGTTTTGAGTGTGGGCGCCATGAATCCGTGGCAAACCGCCCGTGATTTGTACGGCGGACATATTAAACAGGACAAAATTTTTGTCTTTAGCTCCCGCGGCGGTGAATTAAACAAGCCCGATATCGTTACGCCTGGCGGGGCCGCTTCAACCGTTCCGCCTTATGCCCGCCGCGACCGTATGTGGGGCACCAGTATGGCTTCGCCCGAGGCAACCGGCGCCGTGGCCTTGCTCATGTCCGCGGCCGTTCATCAAAATCCGCCTTTGCCTGTTGTGGGACAAATCCTGAAAAAAGCCATTATCAATTCCGGTGATCCCATCAAAGGTTACACGATTTTGGATCAGGGAGCCGGCGTATTTAATGTGCCGCGCGCGTTTGAATTCTACAAAGAATACATTAAACGCCACGATCAGGATCAGGTGCTCGGCTATCGGACGGAAACTTTAAGCCCTGTTTACAAGGACGAAACCGGACGCACGGCTTACTGGCGCTTTGGCTCGTACGCACCGGACGAAAACCATGTTCAGCGTTTCCGCATTTATCCGGACTTACCCAAAAAGATGGACGCCGATCAGAAGAATCGTTTTTATCGGGCGTTCGATTTGCGCTCTACCAAGCCGTGGCTAAAACTCATTAAAACAAGCACCTACATCAAAGCTCAACAACCGGCCACCGTGGAAGTTTATTTCGACAATTCCAAAATGAAAAAGCCTGGCTTGTACACCGGTAAAATCGAGGCTTTTCGCAAGGACAAATCCGTTAAAGCGCTGAACAAGGAATTTGAACTTTGGTGCACTTATGTTAAACCCAACGTTTTCAATGAAGCGAATCATTACCGTATGGATTCTCCGCAAATCAAATTAAAGCCTGGCAATCTTCAACGAGTTTACTTTGATGTGCCCATTCGGGCAAAAGCTTTCACCATTCAACTGTATCCTTTGGCCGGACGTTACGCACGCATCATTGCTTTTTTGTTTGACCCGCAAGGACGGGAAATGTCGCAATATGCGGTCATTCGTTCCGAAACAGGCGGGCAAAAAGAGATCCGCATTACCGGAGACGATTTGCAATACGGAACGTACGAAATGGTGCTTTATGCGGACTTCCGCAATCCGGAAACATCCTATTGCAAATATTCCATTGCTTTCAGCGGATTGGAAATTACGCCGGATGTGATCAGCCATGTAAAGATCAAAAACGGGCATAAACCGAAAGGCAGCATCACCGTTTTGAACTATTTTGACGATCCTGTCGTTTGTCAAATGACCGGACAAATTGTGGGCTGGCAAAAAGTCAATTATCTCGATGAATCCGGTTCGTTGTACCAGCACGATTTCACGATCGGCGAGCAGGTGGAAAAGGTGGTTTTCGAATTGGAATTACCGGCGGAGGTATTCAACAAAATGACCGATTTTGCCATTAACATCCGCGATTACAAAGGCAAAATTTTAGTTGCCGACGGTTTAACCTATCGTAAAAAGAAAATTACATTCGTACCGCCCACTTCCGGTGATTACTATCTGGAACTAATTCCGGCTTTTGCCAGCAAAAAAGCACAAGATTGGTCGGGAGACCTGACCGAAACGTACTACACGTTTAACAAGGTCGATATTTTGGGGGCGCGCACCTATTTTTATCCGCGCATTGAAAAAGATCTTCATTTCACCATCGACGGGTCATTGCCGGTTGCTCCGGACGGATTTTATCTTTTCGGCGAACTGGACTTGACATCACTCGGTAAATACCATTTTAAGGTGAAGGTTCCGGTCAATCTGTACACCGGTATGAAGTAAAAAAACGGGGTGCCCATGCTGCAATTGTTCGGATTAAGTCTGAGCGGAGCGATTATTCTGCTGGACAGCACAGCCGCTTTTCAAATGCTGATTGCACAGCCTTTGTTTGCCTGCCCTTTATTAGGATTAATCGGCGGCAATGTGGAACTGGGATTCCAGATGGGCTTTTTGTTGCAATTGATTTGGCTGGCTAACATGCCCGTGGGAGCGGCTATTATTCCCGAAGGTGAATTCGGTTCCGTAGCCGGAGTTATCCTGGCATTACGACTGGTGCAAAAGCTACCCGACCTTGAGCATTTCATCATTTTTATTGCCTTGATTTACGCCTTGTTTGTCAGTTATTTGGGGGCAAAATCTGTAACTTTTATTCGGAATCAGAATCAACACTATTTGCAGCACCTTTTAAGGCGGCTAAATCGGGGCAAAAACGTTCGACTGGGCATTGTTATTATTAACGCTTTGCTGTTCAGCGTGCTCGTCTTTTTTATTCTTATTTTCGGCTTAAGCTACATTTTCGAAAAGGGATTGTATCCTATTCTCAAAACGACGCCCTTAACCGTGGCTAATCGCATCGGCATGATCGGAAAAATTTCAATTTTAGGCGTCGGCATGGGATTAACGGTAACCCTTTTGAAAGATAAAAAGTTTTGGCCGCTGTATCTCTTGGGCATGATTATGGGAGGCGGATTGATTCTGTATGGCACCTTCTAAAGTTCCCGAACGCTTAAAATTAAAAGATGTATTGGCCATTTTGTGGCGCTCTTTCTTCATCCAAACCGGATGGAATTTCAAAAGCATGATCTCCATCGGCTTTTGTTTTGCGCTTTGGCCCGTTGCCAAAAAGGTTTGCCACACAAAAAAAGAATACATCGACTTTTTAAAGCGGCATCTCGGCTTTTTTAATGCGCATCCCTACTTTGCTTCTTATGCCATCGGTGCAACGGCGCGGTTGGAATTGGAGCATGCGGCCACGGACAAACCAGGCTACGATTTGATCGATAAATTTAAAAATGCGCTCATCGGCCCGTTGGGTGCGGTCGGTGATCAATGCTGCTGGGCTGTCATTCGTCCTTCGGCTCTGATTTTCGGTTTAACCGGCTTAAAGTTGGCGCCCACGGTTCATTGGAAAGCGCTGGTGTTGCTCTTGACCTTTATTTTGTATAATATACCGCATATCTATATTCGGGTTAAAGGAATTCTGGACGGATACGAAGCGGGATTTAACGTTTATAAAAAAATCCGGATTGATACCTATCAACGGATGGTCACATACTTCAAAATTATCGGCGTTGTCGGAATCGGTATGCTGTTTATCTGGACATTTCAGCAGGCCTTTATCGTGCACTGGAGAGTAAGCATTATGTTTGTGCTTGCTTTTATTTTGGGGCTCGGTTTGCGGCTGAAACGAAACATGTTCTACACGCCGGTATTGGTTTCCATGGTTTTAGCGATAGTTATTGGAATTCTATGATTGAAACAAAAGTAAAGATCACGAATAAGCACGGACTGCATGCACGTCCGGCGGCTAAATTGGTTCAATTGGCTAGTAAGTTTGCTTCGGATATTACCATTTTAAAAGACGGATTGGAAGTAAACGGCAAAAGCATTATGGGCGTGATGATGCTGGCTGCCGAGCCTGGCAGCGAAATTGTTTTGCGCATTGAAGGCGAAGATGAAAAACAAGCTTCGGAAGCACTGTTGAATTTAATACGAAACGGATTTGATGAAGAAGAAAACGACTAATACACGCAAAATACTCAAAGAAATTAAACTCACGGGCAT